>JBKGUS010000591.1:0-18073 GCA_046462295.1 Thermoleophilaceae bacterium
GCAGCCCAGGCGGCTCGTCGGCGTCGCGGCGGCGCCGCGCCTGTCGCTTCGCGTGGCGCGCCGGCAGCGGATCGGGCGGCTGCTGCGGCGCGGCCTTGCGGTGCGGGTGCGGTGTTCGGAGGCGTGCTCGGCCGCCCTCCGCCTGAGCGCGGGCCCCGGTGTCGGCGGCTCCGTCAGAGGGGCGCTGAAGGCAGGGGTCGCGAGGCGGTTCGTGGTCCGGGTCGGCCGCAGCGGGCGCGCCCGCCTGAGCGCGGCGGGGTCGCGGCGCGCGAAGCTCGTCGTGCGGGCGGGGGACCGCTGGGGCAACAGGCGCACCGTGACCGTGCGGATCCTGCTGCGACGCTAGTAGGTGATCACGGTCCGGATGCCCTCCTGGCGCTCCATCGCCTCGAAGGCCTCGTTCACCTCGTCGAGGGCGATCCGGCGGGTCACGAGCGAGTCCAGGTCGAGGTCACCGGACAGGTAGGTCTCGACCAGCTCCGGCACGCGGTCGCGGCCCTTCGCGCCACCGAACGACGCGCCCGCGATTCGGCGGCCCGTGATGAGGAAGCGAGGCACCACCTCGAGCACCTCGCCCTTGCCCGCCACGCCCGCGATCGTGCACAGGCCCCAGCCCATGCGCGCGGACTCCACGGCCTGGCGCATGACCGCCACGCTGCCGGTGGCCTCGAACGTGTAGTCGGCCCCGAAGCCGCCCGTCATCTCCAAGGTCTTCTCCACGGTGTCCGGCCCGCCGACGAGGGTGTCGGTGGCGCCCTGCGCACGGGCGTGCTCGAGCCGGTCCTCGGAGAGGTCGACCGCGACGATCCGCTCCGCGCCCGCGAGCCGGCAGCCGGCCACGGCGCCGAGACCGACCAGCCCCGCGCCGAACACCACGCACGTCGACCCCGCCTCGACCTTGGCGATGTAGAGCGCGGCGCCGATCCCGGTGGTAGCGCCGCAGGCGAGCGTGCAGACCACGTCGAGCGGCGCTTCGCGGTGGACCTTGGCGAGCGCGATTTCGGGCATCACGGTCGCCTCGGCGAAGGTGCTCGTGCCCATGAAATGCCGGATCCGCTCGCCGCCTGTGCCCGCATGGGTATTCCGGCCGAGGCGCGTGGTGCCGTCGGGTAGGTAGCCGAGGTTCTGCTGCTCGCGGATCGCCAGGCAGAGGTTCGTCTTGGGCGACTGGCAGTGCACGCACTCGCGGCACTGCGGCGAGAACAGCGTGACCACGTGGTCGCCGGGCGCCACGCTCGTCACGCCCTCGCCGACCTCCTCGACCACGCCGGCGCCCTCGTGCCCGAGCACGGTCGGCGCGTACCCCGAGGGGTCGGCGAGCTCGACGTCCTGCACTGCAAGCGGCTTTGCGAACTCCTCCAGCACCGCGGCGCGGATCTTCATGGCGGCGCACGCTACCGGCGCGCGGCGTTCGGCCGGGTGGTACGGTCGCCCACTTCGCGGATCGCTGGGAGGCGACGATCGCAGGAGGAACAGCAACGCGCGCGCTGGCGACGGCGCTCATCGTGACCCTCGCGGTCTCCGCGGGCGCGTCCGCGGCACCTCGGCCGCAGCCCTACGGGACGGGTGACGCGGGCGGCTTCCGCAACATCCTGCCGCCCGGGCAGAACGGGCACGCGGACGCGGGCCAGGTGATCGCGTTCGCGCTGACCGGCCCCCTGTTCGGCACGGGCAACGAGGTCCGCCCGCCGCACAACGACGACCAGCTCGGCCCCTACGCGGACCTCGTCTACTCGAGCCCGACGCTCACGTCCGGCGACCTCCCGCGCTTCTTCAAGGACGCCACCTTCGGGGTGCGGCCCGACGACGTGTTCAGGACCTACAGTCCGCGCGATGACGTGACGATCGTCCGCGACAGCAGCTTCGGCGTCCCGCACATCTACGGCGACTCGCGCGCCGGCGCCATGTTCGGCTCGGGCTATGCCGGCGCCGAGGACCGCCTCTTCCTGATGGATGTGCTGCGGCACGCCGGCCGCGCGCAGCTGTCGTCCTTCATCGGCGGGTCCGAGGGCAACCGGCAGATGGACCGGGACCAGTGGCGGATCGCCCCCTACACGGAGGCCGACCTGCAGCGCCAGTTCGACCTCGGCGACGACGTGTACGGCGAGGCCGGCGAGGCGCTTCAGGAGGACGTGACGGCTTACGTGGCGGGCATCAACAAGTACATCTGCGAGGCGCAGCCGCTCCGGCCCGACTGCACGCTCGCCCAGCGCCGCCAGATCCGGGGCAACAACGGCTCCACGCCGCCGCAGAAGCTGCCCGGCGCCTACGCGGCGATCATCCCCAACGGCCTGCCCGGGGAGCTCCCCGCCCCGCGGCTGTGGCGAGTCACGGATGTGATCGCCACCGCCTCGCTCGTCGGCGGCATCTTCGGCAAGGGAGGCGGCCGCGAGCTCGACGCCGCGCAGATCCTCGAGCAGGCGGTCGAGCGCTTCGGCGGCGAGGCGCCGGGCCGGGCCGTGTTCGACGACTTCCGCTCGGCCGAGGATCCCGAGGCGCCGGTCACGGCGGCCGGCAGCTTCCCGTACCAGGTCCCGCCGGTGCAGCCCGACGCGGCGAGCGACGGGCGCCCCGATCCGGGCACGGTGCGGGAGACGGACGTCGTTGCGGCGCCCGGCCCGAGCGGCCTCCCCGGCGGGATCCTGCCGGAGCTCCCGGGCGGCGCCTCGAACGCGCTGCTCGTCAGCGGCGCCGAGTCCGAGTCGGGCCGGCCGCTGGCCGTCTTCGGCCCCCAGACCGGCTACTTCTCGCCGCAGATCCTGATGGAGATCGACATCCATGCCGCGGCCGTGAACACCCCGCGCGGCCCGCGCCAGGGCATCGACGCGCGCGGCGCCGCCTTCCCCGGGGTGAACATGTACGTCCAGCTGGGCCGCGGCCGCGACTACGCCTGGAGCGCCACGTCGGCCGGCCAGGACATCACCGACACGTTTGCGCTCGAGCTGTGCGAGCCGGGCGGCGGCGCGGCCACGCTCGACTCGGACGGGTACCTCTACCGGGGCGTGTGCGAGCCGATCGAGTCGCTCGAGCGCCGCAACCGGTGGTTCACGAACGCCGCCGACCAGTCGCCGCCCGGCACGGAGACGCTCCGGAGCAACCGGACGAAGCTCGGCCTCGAGGTCGGACGCGCTCTGATCGACGGCCGGCCCCACGTCTACACGCAGCTCCGCTCGACCTACTTCCACGAGGCCGACTCGGCGCTCGGGTTCGTGGACTTCAACGACCCGGAGAAGATGAGCACGCCGTCAGCGTTCATGGACGCCGCGAGCAAGATCGGGTTCACCTTCAACTGGTTCTACGCGAACGGGCAGGACGTCGCCTACTTCAATTCCGGCAACAACCCGGTGCGCCAGGGGGCGACCGACCAGGACATGCCGGTGCGCGCGTGCGGTGACGACGGCGACGCCCAGTGCGAGTTCGAGTGGCAGGGCTGGGACCCGGACCTGCACTTCGCCGATTACACGCCACCGCAGACCCACCCCCAGGCCGTCAACCAGCCCTTCCTGACGAGCTGGAACAACAAGCAGGCGCGCGACTACCGCGCGGCCGACGACAACTTCGCCTACGGCTCGATTCACCGCTCCGAGCCGCTCGACGACCGCATCGCCGCGGGGATCGCGGGCGCGGAGGCGATGAACCTGCCCGAGCTGGTGGACGCCATGGAGGACGCCGGCACGGTCGATCTGCGCGGCGACAAGGTGCTGCCCTATGCGCTCCAGCTGCTCGGCGAGGAGAGCGACCCGGTCGTGGTCGGCGCGCTCGACAAGCTCCGCGCCTGGGTGGCGGACGGCGCCCACCGCCGCGACAAGGACCGCAGCGGCACCTACGAGCACTCAGAGGCGATCAAGATCATGGACGCCTGGTGGCCGCGCTGGATCCGGGCTCAGTTCGAGCCGGTCCTCGGGCCGGCCCTGTACGACGCGCTCGCGCAGGACGGCTCGGGCGACGGCGGCATGCTCGATCTCGACAACGAGCCGAACGCGAACGGCAGCCACCGGGGCTCCGCGTACATCGCCGGCTTCTACGGTCACGCAGAGAAGGACCTGCGCTCGATCCTCGGCGAGAGCCCGGCGGGCGCGTACTCGCGCCGTTACTGCGGCGGGGGCGACGCCGCGGCGTGCGAGCAGCTCCTGCGCCAGACGCTGCTGGAGGCGATCGCGGAGCCGGCGGCCGTCACCTACGAGGACGAGCTGTGCGCCGGGGATGACACGCCCGGCTTCGAGGATCCCCAGCTTTGCTTCGACGCCATCGCGCACAGCACCGCCGGGGCCGTGACGCAGCCGCTCATCCACTGGATCAACCGCCCGACGTTCCAGCAGATCGTGGAGATCGGGCCGCCCTAACGCGCCGGCCGGATCCCCGGAGCGCGTCCCACAACCGAGACCGTCCGCCGCCACGAGAGCGACCCGCGCGCGGCTGGCACCACGCGGTAGTCCGGGTGGCGCACCCAGGTCGGCACGTAGCGCACGCGCCGCGCCCGCACCCGGCCGGCCCGGGCTGTGAAGCGGATCAGCGCGATCAGGCCGTCCTGTGAGGCGGCCGGGCAGCAGGCCGCCGTCTGGTTCGAGACTAGGTTGCCCTCGCCGAACACCACCGGCTTTCCGTTCACCCGGCGGATCGGCTGCACCACGTGCGCGTGCTGGCCGACGATCGCGGCGATGGCCGGCGAGCGGGTCAGCCGCTTCGCGAGCGCCCACTGGGAAGGCGAGATCCGGTGGCTGTACTCGTCGCCCCAGTGCAGGTTCACGATCGCGGTGTCGGCCCCGCGGCGGCGGGCCCGCCGCGCGTCGCGGAGGATGCGCCGCGGGCTCGCCCAGGCCACGCTCCAGGGGTGCGGCACGGCTTGGCCGTTCGACACCGCCGTGTAGGAGAGGAACGCGATCCGTACGCCCTTCACGCGAAGGATCGGCGGACGCCGCGCGCCGCGGGCCGAGCGCGCCGTGCCCGAGTGCGGGACGCGGAGCGCCCGAATCGTGGTGTTCACCCCATGCTGGCCAGCGTCGAGCGAGTGATTTGAGGCGGTGCTGCACGCATCCCAACCCGTCGCGCGGATGGCCTGTGCCAGGGAGGGGGGCGTGCGGAAGCTGGGGTACCCCTGCACCGGGCCGGGCACGAGCGGGGTCTCTACGTGACAGAGGGCCAGGTCGGCGCGGCGGACATGACGACGGATGTGACGGAACATCGGGCGGAAGTCGTGGCGCCGCCCGCCGCCGTCGGACAGGGCCTGCGCGGCCACCGGCGTGTGGATCAGGAAGTCGCCGCTCGCCGCGACCGTGAAGTGCACGGCCGGCGGGGGCGCCAGCTGCGACGCCCACATCATGCCGATGGCCGCCAGCGCCCCCGTCACGGGGGCCGGCGGTTCGAAGTCACCAGCGCACGTCGTGCCACTCCATCACCCCGTACCCAGACTCCAGCTCGAGCCCTCCCGGCAACCGGCCCGAGAACGCGCCGAAGGGCTGGCGGTAGTCGCTGCGGAACGGCCCCCGCCGGGTGTGGTCCTCGCGCGTGCACCACGCGCGGAAGCTGAGCTCGCCGACCTGCGAAAGGTCCTCCGCGAACGCCTGCACAGGGACCTCGCGCGGCTCGCCGTCGACCCACACGGTCCGCTCGCTGACGTCCGGATCGTCGTGCACGCCCTCCACGAGGTTCCATGCCACGGCCTTGCCGCCGCGCGCGCGGCCGACGCCCCCCGACCAGCGCCACGCCGTATGGCGCGCGTGGTAGCCGGCCGAGTCGTCCACGAAGCCGAGCGGCCCGTCGACCGGCCACTCCCGGCCGCGGGCCACGACACGCCCGCGCACCGGCACACCGGCCTGCTTGCGGGTCCAGATCCACGCGCCTCCGTGCGGCGACACGACCTCCACGCCGTCCGACTCGTCCAGCGTGAGCTCGATGTGGACCTCGGGCTCGGAGATCAGGATCCAGCTCGGCGCCCGGCAGCGATCGACGCGCCGCGCGGTCGTGCGCTCCAGCAGCGTCCCGTCGGGAAGCGCCACCGCCCACCAGCGCTGCGGCACGCCCGCCACGCGCGCGTCGCCGACGCAGAGCATCAGCTCCGGCCCGTACACCGCCACGTAGCGCCAGCGCTTGAGCGGCCGTCTGCGGTGGAGCGGCTGCATGCGGGCGGGGGGCAGCCGCAGGCCGAGCTCGCGCACCGCAGGCCCGCGAACGGGGCGAAGGGTCATGGGCTCGGAGTACACTCCAGATTGACTAGTCAGTCAATGAGAGAGGGAGGAGGGCCGGCGTGCGAGTCGCGGCCGTCCAGCTGCAATCGACCGAGGATATGGACCGCAACCTTGCGGATGCGGACCGGCTCACGCGCGCCGCCGCCTCCGACGGCGCAGAGCTCGTCGTGCTCCCCGAGCGGCTCGACATCCGCGGGAACGCGGGGGACTACGCCGCCCGGGCCGAGCCCCTCGACGGACGGCCGGTCAACTGGGCGCGCGACACCGCGCGCGAGCTCGGCATCGACATCGTGGCCGGCTCGATCGCCGAACGGCGCGAGGGACACGAGCGGGTCGCCAACACCTCGGTGCACGCCGGTCCGGACGGCGAGCTCAAGGCCGTCTACCGCAAGATCCACATGTTCGACGTGGAGGTCGGCGGCGTCTCGTACCGGGAGTCGGAGCACTCCGAGCCGGCCGACGAGATCGTGCTCTCCGAGACCGCCCAGGGCATCGGCCTCGGGCTGACGATCTGCTACGACCTGCGCTTCCCCGAGCTGTACCGGATCCTCGCCCTGCGCGGCGCTCGCATCGTCACCATCCCCGCCGCGTTCACGCGGGTCACAGGGGAGGCCCACTGGGAGATCCTGCTCCGCGCGCGCGCGATCGAGAATCAGGTCTTCGTGATAGCCCCCGGCCAGGGGCGCCTGCCCGGCCCCGACCGCGACAGCTACGGCAACTCGATGATCGTCGACCCGTGGGGCGAGGTGCTCGCGCGCGCCGGCGGCGAGGGCGCCTGCTTCGTGGCGGCGGACCTCGACCTCGCCCGCCAGGACGAGATCCGGGAGAAGCTGCCCAGCCTCGCGAACCGCGTGGCCACCGCGTACCGCTGGCCCGAGCAGGTGCGCGCCTGATGGCGGCCACGAAGTCGGCGGCGGTCGACAAGCGCCGGCTGATCCTCGACGCCGCCGTGCGCGTGTTCGCCCGGCGCGGCTTCCACCACTGCCGCGTGTCCGACGTTGCCGACGAGGCCGGGGTGGCCTACGGGCTCGTCTACCACTACTTCAGCTCCAAGGAGGAGATCCTCAACACGCTCTTCCTCGAGCGCTGGCAGATCATGCTCGACGCGATCGCCGAGATCGACTCCCGCGGAGTGCCGGCGCGCGACAAGCTGTACGCGGTCGCGAGTTTCATCATCGACTCCTACCGGCACGACCCCGACCTGATGAAGGTGATCATCGTCGAGGTCACGCGCGCGGCGAACTCGTTCGGCGCGCTCCACATCGATCGGATCCGCGAGGCCTACGAGGGCATCGCGGCGATCGTCGAGACGGCGCGCGAGGAGGGCTCGTTCAAGTCGGGCATCCCGTCCGAGTTCGCCGCGATGTGCTTCTACGGCGCCATCGAGCAGCTGCTGACCGGCTGGATCTTCGAGGTGCTGCCGAAGACCGACGCCGAGTACGAGCGCGCGAAGGGCCTCGTGGTCGAGGCCATCTGCGGAGGGCTGGAGTCAGCCGAGAACGGCGCGTCTGGTTGAATCCGGCCGCGATGCAGAACGACCTGACAAAGCGACTCATGTGGAGCGGCCTCCTGGCGGGCGTCGGGGCGCTCAGCTCGATCGTCGCCAACCGCGTAGCGACCGAGATCTGGCAGCGGGTCTTCAAGGAGGACCCGCCGATCGACTGATGGCAACCGAGCCGAACCAGGGCGCCACCGCGGACGAGCCGAACCAGGGCGCCACGGGCACCAGGCCGATGGGCGAGACGCCGCTGCAGGCCGACGCGGCCGATCCGGATCCGTTCGCCGAGCGCCCCGAGGCGTTCGTGGGGGCCGCCTTCGCTGGTGGGCTCGTGCTGGCGCTCCTTCTGAGGAGGTGGGCCTCGTGAGCGGCAACGGCGTTCCCCCCAAGCAAAGCGCGGACAAGGACCTCGGCGAGATCGTCGCCGAGGTCTCCGAGAAGGCGTCGCTGCTCGTCCGGCAGGAGGTCGAGCTGGCAAAGGCCGAGGTGACCGACAAGGTCACGAAGCTCGCCCGTGGAGCGGCGATGGGCGCTGCCGCCGGCGTCTTCCTGATCTTCGGCGTGACGATGCTGTTCCACTTCCTGTCCTGGTTCCTGAACGATCTGTTCGACTGGAACAACGTGTGGCAGGGCTACGGGGTCGTCACGCTGGCGCTGTTCATCCTCGCCGGTCTTGCCGCCTGGCTGGCCGCGCGGCTGTTCAAGAAGGGTGCGCCGCCCACGCCGGACATGGCGATCGAGGAGGCCCGCCGCACGCGGGCCGAGCTCGAGGCGCAGAAGATTGAGCGCGACCAGGTGGACCGGTCGCTGGAGAAGGGTGAGGAGCTGAAGGCATGAGCCCTGCGCAGAGCCCAGAGATGATCCGCGCCTCGATCGAGGAGACCCGCCGCGAGCTGGCCTTCTCGGTCAACGACCTGCGCTCCAAGGTCGCCGAGCTGACCGACTGGCGCCGGCAGCTGTCGGAGAATCGCAAGGCCGCGCTGATCGGAGCCGCGGCGGCCGGCTTCGTCATCGGCGGCGGCTTGGCCGCCACGGTCTCGCTCCTCACGCGCCGCCGCCGCTAGGCTCGCTCGGAGCCGAGCCGGCCGCCATGGGCGCCGGTCACGCCGGCGTGGATTCCGGAATCTCCCCGTAGTGGCGGCGGTGCAGCAGCGCCGCCACACCGCCCGCCGGGATCGGCAACCAGAAGGAGACGAGCCGGTAGGCGAGCGTCGCCACCACGGCCGCGCCGGCGGGGACGCCCGCGAGGACCAGGGTTCCCGACAGGCCCGCCTCGACGAAGCCGAGCCCGCCCGGCGTGAGCGGCAGCGTGCCGAGGAACTGCGCGGCGCAGAACGCGAGCAGCACCGTCGACGGGCGCGGGTCCGCGTGCACCGCCGTGAGCGCCGCGAGCAACGTCAGGTAGTCGAGCAGCCAGCGCCCCACGGCCAGGAGCAGCGCCTGCCACCAGCGCTGGCCGAGCACCATCGTCACGCTGTTGCGCTCGCGCAGCAGCCGGTCGGGCAACCCCGCCAGTGGCGGCTTGCTCCGGAGGATGCGGTTGCGCACCGTCTGCGCGGCCCGCCCCAGCAGCACCAGCGGGCGATCCCAAAGGATCGCCGCGGTGCCGGCGGCGAACAGCAGCACGAACATCACGCCGCCGATCAGGGCGGCCTTGCCGAGTCCGGGGTCGACCGGCGCGCCGAACAGCACGGCCGGAACCGCGAGCAGCGGCAGGGCGAGCAGGATCCCGAACACCAGCACCGAGGAGGCGGTCATCCCCGAGGCGGCCCTGCCCGCCGGGACGCCGGCGCGCGTCAGCATCGCGTACTGCATCGCACCCGCCGCCGCGACCCCGCCCGGCACGACGCGCCCGAACGCGTTCGAGGCGAGCTGCGACGTGACCACCGGGCCGTGGTGTTCGGCCCGCATCGAGATCCGCTGCACCTCCCACATGCACGCGTAGCTCCCGATCTGCAGGAGCACCATCGCGATCCACCACACCGGGTTGAAGTCGTCGAGCCGGTCGTAGGCGCCGAACACCTCGAGCAGGGCGGGGGCGAGCAGATAGAGGGAGACGCCGGTCACGGCGAGCAGCACCCCCCGCTTTGCGAGCACACCGGCGCTCATGCCGCTTTCCAGGCTACGCGGGCGCGGGGTCCGGTGGGGCCCCGGGCGGCGGCGACGGTGGAGGCGGAGCGGGCGGCGGCTCGGGCGGCTCGGGCGGCTCCGCCTTGATCGTCAACGTCCTCAGGTCGACCCACTCGCGCAGCAGGATCTGAATCGACGCGGCGATCGGGATCGCCACCAGCGCGCCGAGCACGCCGAGCAGCGTGGCTCCGAACAGCACCGCGACGATCGTGATGAACGGGTGCACGTGCACCGTGCGCTTCTGGATCTGGGGCTGGATCACGTGGTTCTCGAACTGCTGGTAGAGGATCGCCCAGATCGCCCAGATGATCGTCGCCGTCGGGAAGTTCTCGAAGAGGGTCACGATGCCGATGAGTACGGCGGCGATCGTGGCGCCGATCAGCGGGATCAGCGAGAAGAGCCCGGCGATCACGGCGAGCGGCGCACGGAACGGCACCCCGAGGATCAACAGCATCACGTAGGTGGCGATGCCCGCGATCAGGGCGATCGTCAGCGCCCCGGCTACGTAACCGCCCACGGCATGGGCCATGTGATCGAGCGAGCGGCGCAGGCGCTCGCGCTGCTCGGGCGGCCGCATGGAGATCGCGCGATTCACCCAGCCGCGCCCGCTGCCCAGGAGGAAGGCTGTGAGCACGAGGATCGTGATCAGCGCGAAGGCCGAGTTGACGATGCCGAAGCCCACGTCGCGCAGCGTTCCGGCCGCGCCGCCGAGGCGCTCGGGCAGCTTGCCGGCCTCCTCCTCGAGGCGGCTCGTGATGTCGTAGTCCCGGTTCAGCTCGCGCAGGCGGTCGTTCTCCCTCACGTACTCGGTCACGTCGCGCGCGTACTGGGGCACGTTTTCGGCGAACTCGTTGGCCTCGGTGATGAGCGGCGGCACGATCAGCGCGATCAGCGCCAGCGGCACGGCCAGCAGGCCGAGGTAGACGATGGTGATCGCGAGCCCGCGTCGCATCCTCGCCGCGAGGGCGTTCACCGGCGCCGACAGCGCTACCGCCAGGAAGATCGAGATCAGCAGCCAGGTGATCGGCTTGCGCAGCAGGAAGAGCAGGTAGAGCGAGATCGCCACGCAGACGACGATCAGCACGATCCGGACGATCTCCCTCGCGCTGGGCATACGGGGCGGTATTCGCCCCGCCCGGAGCGGCTCCTACTCGATGAAGCGCTCCGGCAGGGCGCCGATTCCGAGCAGGCCGGGGCCGGTATGGGCGGCTAGGACGGGGCCGATCTCGCTGACGATCGTGGGGCCGTGGCCGAACACCTCGGTGCCGCGCTCCACGAGCGCGGCACACTGGTCCGGGGCATTGATGTGCTGCGCCGACCAGGCGCCCGCGCCGGAGTCGGCCCGCTGGCGGGCGTAGTCGAGCATCCGCTCGAAGGCACGCGAACTGGTCCGCACGCGCTCCACCGGCGTCATCTCGTTCTCGACCGTGAGGATCGGCTTCACCTTCAGCGTGGACCCGATCCAGGCGCTCGCGGCGCCGATCCGCCCGCCGCGCTTGAGGAACTCGAGCGTGTCGATCGCGAACCACATCTTCAGCTCGGCGCGCGCCTCGGCCACGTCGGCGGCCACCTGCTTCGCGTCGGCCCCGTCGCCCACGGCCTTCGCGGCGGCGAGCACCATGAAGCCGAGGCCGCCGGCCGCCGTGGTGGAGTCGACCACCTCGATGCGCTCGCCGCCCTTGCCGTCGCGCTCGAGCGCCTCCTTGGCCTGGCGCGCCGCCTCGGGCGTGCCGGACAGCCCGCCGGAGATGTGGATCGAGACGACCTCGCGGCCCTCGGCGAGGAGCGGCTCGTAGGTCGACGTGAAGTCGCCGACCGAGGGCTGGGACGTCGTCGGGAGCCGCTCGGCGCGGCGCAGCTCCTCGAAGAACTCGTCGTAGTCCGTGATCTCGACCTCGGGCACCGGCCGGTCACCGTCGAACACCACGTAGAGCGGGACCACATGAACGCCGTGCCGCTCGATCAGCTCCGCCGGCAGGTACGCGGTGCTGTCGGTGACGATGGCGACGTTGCCCATGGGCCGGGCGGCAGCCTACCCCTAGTTGCGTTTCGCTAGGCGCCCGGATGGCGCCATGACCATCCGACCTGCGGGCTGGATGCCCGCAGGGGCTATATCTTCCCGCTCCGCTTGGCCAAGGTCCTCGTCACCGGCGCGACCGGCTTCATCGGCTCCCACGTCGCGCGCCTGCTCGCCGAGCGAGGCGACGAGGTCGTGCTCGGCGTCGAGCCGGACTCGCCGGACACCGCGATCGCGGACCTCGAGCTGAAGCGCGTGAAGCTCGACGTGCTCGACCGCCGCTCGGTGCGGCGCGCGCTGAAGGGGGTCGAGCGCGTGTTCCACTGCGCCGGCGTCACGTCGGTGCGGCCGGCCGACGCCGAGCGGCTGTTCGAGGTGAACGTGGGCGGCACGAAGCTCGTGATGAACGAGTGCCTGCGCGCCGAGGTGGAGCGCGTCGTGTACACCTCGAGCGCGGCCGCGCTGGGCCCGGCCGAGCCCGGCAGGACGGCCGACGAGACGCAGCTCTTCACCGCCGGCCGGCTCGGGATCCCGTACGTGAACTCGGTGCACGAGGCCGAGGTGGAGGCGATGCGCGTGGCGGCGCACGGGCTCCCGCTCGTCTGCGTGAACCCGGGCGTGTGCTTCGGCGCGGGCGACCACCTGCTCGCCTCCACGCGGCTGGTGCGCTCGTTCCTGCTCGGCCGGATCCCCGTCTACATGGCGGGCGCCGTGTCGGTCGTCGACGTGCGCGACGCCGCCGCCGGGCACCTGCTCGCGGACGAGCGCGGCGAGATCGGCGAGCGCTACATCCTCGGCGGGCGCAACTTCACCTTCGACCGCCTATTCGCGGACCTGAGCCGGCTGTCGGGCGTGGAGCCGCCCGTGAAGCTGCCTGCTCGCGCGGCCCACGCCGCGGCGACGGTGCTCGGGGCGGCCGGGCGCGGCTGGCCGCTCACGCCGCTCGAGGTGCGCGCGGCGACCCGGTGGTGGACCTACCGCTCGACCAAGGCCGGCCGCGAGCTCGGCTGGAAGGCGCGCCCGCACGAGGAGACGCTCGAGGCGACGGTCAGCTGGCACCTCGAGCGGGAGCACGACCGGATCGCGCGTACGCGGCGCTCGCAGCAGATGCAGTACCGGCTCGCCGGGGCCGCGATCGGCGCGACGGAGGGCGCCATCGGCTTGCTCAGGAGGGCTGGAGCGGCGCGTCCCTAGCATTCGCTGCGATGGCCACGCTCTACCGCTGCAAGGCCCCCACCGACCTCGTCTGCCGCTGCGGCAAGGTGGCCCGGCGCCTGCGCGCGGCCGGCATCGAGTTCCAGGAGGTGCGCGTGCCCTTCCTGAAGCGCGACCGACCCGAGATCGAGGAGTTGACCGGGCAGCGCTGGGTACCCGTCCTCGTACACGGCGACGAGGTCATCCACGACTCGCACCGCATCCTGGAGTACCTGGAATGGCTCGACAGATCCAACCATCGAGAAGTCGCGTAAGGCAGCTGCGCCGCCTGTGGCCCTACGTCCTGATGGCGTGGGAGCGCTGGCAGCAGCTCTCTCCGGAGGATAAGGAGCGCTACAAGAAGCAGGCGCGGGACTACGCCGAACGCGGGCGCAAGGTGATCGACGAGCGCCGGAAGCGCCGGCGCTAGTCGAGCTTGTTCTCGAGCCCGATCGGCCGCTGCTGCACCGGCTGAGGCTCGGGCTCGAACGCCTCCTCCGCGGGCTGCTCGGCGCCGAGCAGGCTCGCCAGCTCGCCCGACTCGAACATCTCCATCACGATGTCAGAGCCGCCGATCAGCTCGCCGTCGATGAACAGCTGCGGGATCGTCGGCCAGCCGGACAGTCCGGACAGCTCCTCGCGGATGCGCGGGTCGGGGAGGATGTCGAGCGCGGCGTACTGCACGCCGAGCGCGTTGAGCGCCCCGGCCGTGCGGGCCGAGAAGCCGCAGGCGGGCTGGTGCGGGGTGCCCTTCATGAACAGCATGACGCTGTTCTCCTTGATCGCGTTCTCGATGAACTCGCGGATCTCGTCGTTGGTCATTGCGTCGCTCCCGTAGGGGTCGAAGTCTTGATCGAAAGGGCGTGGATGGCGCCGCCGACCTCGTCGCCGAATACGTCGTAGATCAGCTTGTGCTGCTGGATACGAGACAGGCCCTCGAACCTGTCGGAGACCACCTCGGCGCGGAAGTGGTCGCCGCCGCCCGTAAGGTCCTCCACGCGGACCTCTGCGCCAGGGAGTGCGGCGGTGATGCGGTCTTGAAGTTCGTCTGCGCTCGGCATCGGGAACCTTGAGGGTACAGACGGATGCGCCGATACAATCCGAACAGATGGTGATCCTCACCGACATCGCAGCCGAGAAGGTCAAGGTCTTCATGGAGGGCCAGTCGGCGGCCGGTGACATCGGGCTCCGCGTAGGGGTCCGGGGCGGCGGCTGCTCCGGCTTCCAGTACGCGCTGGCGCTCGACGAGCGGCGCGACGACGACCACGTCTTCGACACCTCCGGCATCGCCGTCCTGGTCGATCCCGCAAGCCTGCGCTACGTCGAGGGCTCCACGGTCGACTACACCGAGAACTTCATGGGTTCGGGCTTCGAGGTCTCGAACCCGAACGTGGTCGCCTCGTGCGGCTGTGGCTCCTCCTTCCGCGTGGCGGACGAGGAGCCAAGCTGCGGCGCTTCGGTCTAGCCGCCGCGCTGCTCGCCACAGGCATCTCTGGATGCCTTGGCGGCGATGAGAACGGCGGGGCCGTCACGATCGGGACTCCGGCTTCGGCGCCTCGGCTCGAGCGTCCGGAGCTCGTCGTGTGGCGGGACCATCAGCTGGTGATCGCCGGCGCCGCGGGCAGGCAGGCGCGCACGCTGGTCGGGGACGCTCGCGGGCTGGGCGTGGTGGCGACGCAATGGGAGCGCGCGGCATGGTCTCCGGACGGGAACCGGCTCGCGTTCACCGGCCAGTACGGGGCTGACGACGCGGACGAGGACATCTGGGTGGTGCGCGCGGACCGCACCGGGCGGCGGCGGATCACGTCCGACGGGGCCAGCTCCCACCCGGTGTGGTCGCCAGACGGGAAGCGGATCTACTTCGCCTACCGGCCCGACGACCATCCGAAGGAGATCACGTTCTCCGACGGGAGCGGTGCCGAGCCGGTCTGGATCCGGTCGATGCGTCCGGACGGTTCGGATCGGCGGGACGTGACCTCGCCCACAGCGGGCCGCTTCGAGATTCCCGGCTCATTCTCACCGGACGGGAAGCTGCTCGCCTTCACCCGCGGGGCCTACCGCGAGCTTGGCCCGAGAGGACGAGTGCGCGATACGCACGAGGTCTGGGTGATGCGCCCGGACGGCTCGGATGCCCGCAGGCTCGCCGAGCGTGCACGCGATCCGGCGTTCTCGCCGGACGGGCGCCGGATCGCCTTCGCCAGCGACCGCGACCAGAACGGCGAGCTCAGCTACGGAGACAGCTCCTTCTTTGCCAATGAGCTGTACATGATCGAGGCCGACGGCCCACGGCCGCGGCGACTGACGCGAACGCGAGCGAGGAACGAGCTGCAGCCGGCGTGGATGCCCAGCGGTGCACGGATCGCGTATCAGCGCGGATGGGACTACCAGAGCGCCCAGGTCACGACGGTCCTCCAGGCGAACGCCGATGGCAGCTGCCCGCGGCCCGTCTTCGCCGACGCCGGCATCGACACCTGGTACGGGGCGCCCGCCTGGCGACCGGGCGACGCCCGCTCCGGCGACGGGCCGCTGCGCTGCTAGGCCGGCACGTTGTCGAGCGAGCTCCAGAGGAACAGGCACGCGAGTGTGCGGTGCGGGCGCCACGGGCGGGCCACCTTCTCGAGCCGCTTCGGATCCGGCAGCTTCCGCATCCGGTACTGGACCTGGACGGCACGGCGGATGCCCTGGTCGCCCACCGGCAGCACGTCGGGACGGCGCAGGTGGAACATCAGGAACATGTCGGCCGTCCACTGGCCAAGGCCCTTGATCGCGGTCAGCTGGGCGCTCACCTCCTCGTCCGGCAGCTCGTCGAGCCTGTCGAGCTCGAGCGTCCCGTCCTCGACGTGCTGGGCGAGGTCGCGCAGGTAGGCGATCTTCGGGCGAGACAGCCCGGCCGCGCGGATCTCGTCGGGGTCGACCGCGAGCAGCTGCTTGGGCGTCGGGACGTGGCCCCCGAAGATCTCGATCATGCGGCCGTAGATCGTGCTCGCCGCCTTCGTCGAGAGCTGCTGCCCGACGATCGAGCGGAGCAGCGCGCCGTAGGCGTCGCCGGTGCGCTCGCGCCGCAGGTCGCGGCGCACCACGGTCGCATGCTCGTCGATCAGCCGGGCCATCACCGGATCGGCCTCGCGCAGCGCGGCTATGGCCTTCCGCCCCGCGAGCACGGGCTCAGGCCGCCGCCCTGTCGTGGAAGGGGTGCTCCGCCGCGCCCAGCTCGGTGGACGGCGGGTCGCCGAACAGCCACTCGCGCGCGATCCGGTGCCAGTTGGCGGTTGCGCCGAGCTGTCCGAGCACGCCGAGCGTGAGCGCCTCCATGCGGCGGGCGAGCATCGCCTGGGGCGGCATCGTCTCGCGCCGCATCAGCTGCCAGTGGCGCGAGCGCGGGTCGCCGAAGTCGATCAGCACCTGGCTGACCAGCTCGCGGTCGACGGTCACCTCGCGGTCCTCGATGTACCAGCGGGTGACGTCGTGGAAGTGGTCGTACACGGCCTCCGGCGTGACGTCGTCGTCAGCCGCGTCGTAGAAGCCCATCGCGCCGAGCTGGCGGTGGAGGCCCTGCACGTCGCCGTCCATGCCGAAGCGGATCGCCGCGATCTCGGCCTCCAGGTCCTCGCGGGCGACGCGCTTCGTCATGCCGAAGTCGATGAACGCCACCCGGCCGTCGTCCATGAGCCGGTAGTTGCCGGGGTGGGGGTCGCCGGAGAAGTGGCCGTTGCGGTAGAGCGAGCCGAAGAAGAAACGGAAGACGATCTCGCCGAAGCGGTCGCGCGTGGCGCGCTCCATCTCCCTCACCTCCTCGAACCCCTTGGCCTCGACCCACTCCGACACCAGCACGTGCTCGCTGCACAGCTCGGTCACCACCGGCGGGACGTAGATGAACGGGTGGCCGCGCCAGCTGCGGGCGAAGGCGCGGTGCTGCTGGGCCTCGTGCTCGTAGTCGAGCTCGTCGGTGAGGCGCTCGCGGATCTCGCGGGTCATGGCCTTGGTGTCCATCCCGGGCGCGATCCGCTTGGCCACGCGCATGATGAGGCCCAGGTTCTGGAGGTCGGCGCGCACGGCCTGGGCGACGCCCGGGTACTGGACCTTGACCGCGACGTCGCGGCCGTCGCGAAGGCGCGCCTTGTAGACCTGGCCGATGGACGCGGCGGCCACGGCCTCCTCTTCGAACTCGGCGAAGACGTCAGTCAGCCGCTCACCGAGGCCGTCCTCGACGACCTTGCGCATGCGGTCGAACGGGACGCGCGGGGCGGCGTCGCGCAGCTCGCCGAGCTTCGCCTGGATGCGCTCCTGGAACTCCGGCGGGAAGGCGCCTGTGTCGATGAACGAAGCCACCTGGCCGACCTTCATCGCCGCGCCCTTCATCAGGCCGAGCACCTCGAAGATCTGCTCGGCGGCCTCCATCTGACGCCGGGCAGCGGCGTCACGGCGCCCCTCCTGGTCGCGGGTCATGTTCGCGGCCTTGGTGGCGTAGCCGCGTGCCGTCTGGCCGCCCGCGAGCCGCCCGACCTTCGCGGCGCGCCGCCAGCGTCCGGTGGGGAGGTCGTCGGCCATCGGCCCCCAGACTACGCATGGGGGTCGGCGTCGGGCGCGGGTCGTGTCCTGCAGGCCGTACGTCAGCCTGACGCTTACCGGCCCGACGCGCGGCGCCACCCGAGCACCGCCGTGGCGGCCAGGAGGGCGGCCATGAGCCAGCCCGAGGCGGCCAGGCCGGCAGCGAGCGCGTCCTCGAAGGATCCGCCGCCCTGGCGCTCCTCGAGCTGGGCGCGCTGGAGGAGGGCGCCCGCTCCGGCCAGCACGAGGGCCGCTCCCGATGCCGCCGCGGCGAGCCCACGGCCGTCGACGACCGGGTGTGGGCTGTCAAAGGCGCCATATGCGTGACATAGACGGCCCACACTCCCTGCAGCCGCGCCGATGCCGCTGCCGAGCAGCACGAACGAGATGACCACGAGCGCGTAGCTGCTGGCCGGGTCGATGCGGGTCATGCCGAGCGCGCCGAGCGCGCCGCACGCAAGCCCGGCCGCCACGGGGAGCCGCGGCGGCAGGCGCCCCGCC
>JBKGUS010000592.1:0-5368 GCA_046462295.1 Thermoleophilaceae bacterium
TGCGGCTGCGGCGCGACCCGGCGGTGGCGCGGGTCTCCCGCGAGTGGGTGCGCGAGCTGCGGCGCGTGCCGAACGACCCGGCGCTCGCGGCGCCGGAGACCGAGTACGCCGTGGCAGCCGGCACGCCGATCCAGTGGGCGCTCCAGCGCCACGGGTTCCCCGCCGCCTGGGACGTGACCACGGGGGCGGAGGCGCGGGTGGCAGTGCTGGACACAGGCGTCGACGCCTCCCACCCCGACCTGGCGGGCAAGATCCTGACCGCGGAGAGCATCGACGGGAGCGACGCGCGGGTCGACAGGGACGGGCACGGCACGCATGTGGCCGGGCTGGCCTGCGCGTCGACCGATGACGGAGTGGGCATCGCGGGCGCAGGCTGGGGCTGCGGCCTGCACATCGTGAAGCTCGGCGTGGACGTGACCGGCCGGGTCCCCGACGAGGACATCGTGCGCGGCTTGGCGCTGGCGATCGCGCACTCGCCCCACGCGATCAACATGAGCTTCGGCGGCGGGCCTGACAGCGCAGCGCTCGGCGCCGCCATCCAGGCGGCCTATGACAGGGGAATCGTGCTCGTCGCGGCGGCATCAAACGACGACGACGGGGGCCGGCAGGGGGCGCCCGCCTCGATGCTCCAGCCCGGCGACTCCGAGAACCTCGACGCCGGCCGCGGCCTGGTCGTGACCGCGGCGGACTTCGAGGACACCCGCGCCGGCACCGGGAGCGGAGGCGGGATCTCGCTTGCCGCCTATGGCTTCTACGATGAGACCCGCGGCCCGCCGGGGCTGATCTCCACCTACCCCGGCGCGTTCACCATGCGCGACCTCCGGTCGTGCTCGGCGATCACGCAGCCCGATTGCAGCCGGCGCGACATTGCCGGCGTAAGCACATACGCGTACCTGCAGGGCACCTCGATGGCCGCGCCGCATGTGGCGGCGCTGGCCGCCCTCATCGGGGCGCTGAACCCGCAGCTCACGGCGGCGGAGAAGATCCGGATCGTCAAGGAGACGGCCCGCCGCGCGGCTGGCTGGACCCCCGACCTGGGCTGGGGCATCCTCGACGCCAGCCGCGCCGTGGACGTCGCTCGCCGCGTCGACAAGCTGGCCCCGTCGTCGCGCGTGCGGGTCGCGAAGCGCCGCGGGCGCCGCGTTCGGCTCAGGTTCCGCATCAGCGATCCGGGCTTCGAGCGCGGCCTGGTGCCGTCCGGGGTCACGCGGCTCGTCCTGTACGGCCGCCGCGCCGGGAAGCCCGTGAAGAGGCTGAGGCGGTATCGGGCGCGGCGCGGCGTGGTGATCCGCCTTCGCCCCGGGCGGTGGCGACTGTGGACGAGGGCGGCGGATGCGGCGGGGAACGTGGAGCTCAGTCCGCGGCGGCCTGACGCTCGGCTCCGAGTGAGGAAGCCGCGCCGCTAGCCGCCTCCAGCAGCTCCGCCAGCGAGTCCTCGAGCATCCCGCCGAAGTCCTCGAGGTCCGGCATCGCGTCGTAGTCCGCCAGCAGGCCGAAGTCGACCTTGCCGTTGTAGCTCATGATCGCGATGGCCAGCGCGTGGTTCTCGGGCAGGAAGGCGATCGGCACGATCTCCTCCATCTCGCGACCAAGCAGGTAGAGCGGGAACTGCGGTCCCGGCACGTTCGTCACGATCAGGTTGAAGAGCCTCGTGGAGAAGTTGAGCCGCGACGCCTGGGCGAGCAGCGTGGGCGGGGCGAAGTCCTGCAGCCCGGAGATCACCTCGGCGCCGAGCGCCTGCTTCGACTGCTTCAGGTTGCCCATCGCCTCCTGCACGAGCCGCAGCCGCTCGACCGGCTCCTCGACGTACACGGGCAGCGGCCCGCGCATCGCCGCGATGCGGTTGCCGAGCGAGCCCTTCTCGTCCTCGGCCCGGATCGACACGGGTACGAGCGCGCGCAGCTCGAGCCCCTCGGTGCGGACGCCGCGCGTGCGCAGCCAGCGGCCGAGCGCCCCGGCAACGACGGCAAGCACCGCGTCGTTCACCGTCCCTCCCAGCGCGTTCTTGATCGCCTTGAACTCGGCGAGGGAGGTCCGCACCCACAGGACGCGCCGGTGCGGCCCGATCTCGACGTTGAGCGGCACGTCGGGCGCGGGGTTGAGGCCAGCCCACACGACCTCGCCGACGCCCTCCGCCGCGTGGCGCGCCTGGGCCACCGAGCGCCCGGGATTCTGCAGCGCGCCGAGCGCGCGACCGGCGAGCGAGAACGGCGTTCGCACGAGCCCCTTGACGCCCTCGGCCACGAGATCGACGTCGGACGGCACGGGCTCGGGCGTCCAGCCGTCGTCGTCCCCCTCGAGCTCCGCCGGAACGGGCTGGAGGTCGAACAGCACGGTGGCGATGTCGACGCCCGAGACGCCGTCCACCAGCGCGTGGTGGGTCTTCGAGATCAGGGCGAAGCGGTTGTCCTCGAGGCCCTGTACGAACCAGACCTCCCAGAGCGGCTTCGAGCGGTCGAGCCGCTGGGAGAAGATGCGGCCGACCAGCTGGCGCAGCTGCTCCTCGGAGCCCGGCCGCGGCAGCGCCGTGTGGCGTACGTGGTAATCGAGGTTGAAGCTCGGGTCGTCGACCCAGAACGGGCGGCCCATCTCGAAGCGCGGGAAGGCGAGCCGCTGCCGGTAGCGCGGCACGAGGCGCAGGCGCGACTCGATGTGGGCGACCAGCTCATCGCGCGGTGGCGGCGGTCCCTCGAACATGACGACGGCGCCCACGTGCATGTGCGAGGACTGCTTCTCCTGGTGCAGGAAGCCGGCGTCGATCGCGCTGAGGCGGTCCTTGTGGCCCTGCTTCGACACGGTCCCGACTCTAACCGCCACAATCCGCCCCGTGAAGCTCCGCGCGACCGCCGCGGCGGGGGCGGTCCTGGCCGCCGTGCTGCTGCTTGCCGCATGCGATTCCTCGTCCGCCGACGGCGAGGCCGCCGCGCCGGCAGACCTGAAGGTAGACCGCTTCGACTCCGCCGCGGCCTGGCGCCTGCTCGAGTACCAGGTCGAGCTGGGCCCGCGGCCGGCCGGCTCGGAGCCGTCCCGGCGGCTCGCACGGCGGCTGCGGCGGATGCTGCCGCGCGGGCGCTTCCAGCCGGTCCCGGGCGGCCTCCGCAACGTCGTCGGCACGGTGCGGGGACGCGAGCCGGGCTACGTGGTGGTGGGCGCCCACTACGACACAAAGGACGTGCCCGGGTTCCTGGGCGCCAACGACGGCGCCTCCGGCACGGCCATCGTGACGGAGCTCGCACGCACGATTCGGCGGCCCCGCCACACGATCCACTTCATCCTCTTCGACGGCGAGGAGAGCCCGCGCGGCTCCAGGAACTTCCTCAGGGACGGCCTCCGCGGCAGCAAGGTCGCGGCGCCCCGCTACCGCGAGGCGCGCGCAATGGTGCTGCTCGACTTCGTCGGCGAGAAGCGCCTCCGGATCCCGCGCGAGGGCTACTCGGACGAGCAGCTCTGGGAGCGGCTGCGCCGTGCGGCGCTCCAGGTCGGCGCGGGCGCAGTGTTCCCCGACGGGGTCCAGGGCCCGATCCAGGACGACCACCTGCCCTTCCTCCAGGAGGGCGTGCCGGCGATCGACCTGATCGACTTCGAATTTCCCTGCTTCCACCTGCGCTGCGACGACCTGTCGGTCGTCTCCGAGCGCAGCCTCGACGCCGTCGGAGAGACCGTCCTGAGGCTGCTCGCTAGCCTCTGACCGAGCATGAGCGACTTCCCCGAGAAGCTGCTCCTGGCGGCCCCGCGCGGCTACTGCGCGGGTGTCGACAGGGCGGTCCAGACCGTCGAGCGGGCCCTCGAGCTATACGGCCCGCCGGTCTACGTGCGCAAGGAGATCGTCCACAACAAGCACGTGGTCGAGCAACTGCACGAGCGCGGCGCGATCTTCGTCGAGGAGGAGAGCGAGGTCCCCGAAGGGGAGACCGTGATCTTCTCGGCGCACGGCGTCTCGCCAGCCGTGCACGCCAACGCCGGCGCGCGCAACCTCGAGACGATCGACGCCACCTGCCCGCTCGTGACGAAGGTCCACGTGGAGGCGAAGAAGTTCGCCGCCGAGGGCTACACGATCGTGCTGATCGGCCACGAGGGGCACGAGGAGGTGGAGGGGACGATGGGCGAGGCCCCGGACCACTTCGTCCTCGTCGAGACCGAGGAGGACGTGGACCGCCTCGAGCTCGACGACCCGGACCGGGTGGCGTACCTGACGCAGACCACGCTGTCGGTGGACGAGACCGACCGCGTGATCCGGCGGCTGCGCGAGCGCTTCCCGAACATCACCGGCCCGAAGTCCGACGACATCTGTTACGCCACGACGAACCGCCAGATGGCGGTGCGCCAGATGGCGCGGGAGTGCGACCTCGTGCTGGTGATCGGATCGCGCAACTCGTCGAACTCGAATCGGCTGGTCGAGGTCGCGCGCGACCACGGGGCCGAGTCGCACCTGATCGACAACGAGACGCAAGTACGCGACGA
Organism: Thermoleophilaceae bacterium; assembly: GCA_046462295.1. Taxonomy (GTDB): domain Bacteria; phylum Actinomycetota; class Thermoleophilia; order Solirubrobacterales; family Thermoleophilaceae; genus JACVRW01. The sequence continues at coordinate 4,462 of JBKGUS010000592.1, forward strand.
GTGGCTCGAGGGCAAGCGAGTGGTGGGCATCAGCTCCGGCGCCAGCGCCCCCGAGGAGCTCGTGCAGCGCCTGGTGGACTTCTTCCGCGAGCGCGGGACCGAGGACGTGTCCGAGTTCGAGGTCGTGCAGGAAGACGTGCGCTTCATGCTTCCGAAGGAGATCCGGAAGGCCCTGGCGGCGGCGCGGTAGCGCGGGTAAGGGCATACCGGGCGGTGACGAGTGCCCCGAGGCCGCGCGGATAGGGAGCGTCGAGGTGTCGACGCCCTTGCTCCCGCCGCTGCCCGGCCAGTCGGACCCCGCGGTCGACATGGCCGGCGCGGCGTACGTCGGCCAGCCGCTCCCGGGCGACATGTACCGGCTCTTCCTGACGGCCGAGGGGAGGGGTGTGTCCGTGCGGCTGAAGGGCTCGGTCAGGCCCGATCCCGCCACCGGGCAGCTCACCGCGGTCTTCGACCAGGGCAACCCCCAGCTCCCCTTCGACCGGCTCGCCGTGGACCTCCGCGACTGCCCGCGCGCCCCGCTCGCCACTCCGCTCGAGTGCGGCCCGGTCACCGCGACCGGCACGTTCACGCCGTTCTCCGGCACGCCTCCGGTCAGCTCACCCGCGGGGTTCGAGATCGGCGGGGCGGGCTGCCCCGCGGCCTTCCAGCCGGCCTTCGGCGCGAGCAGCGCCTCGCCGCACGCGGGCGCGTTCTCGCCCCTCTTCGTGAGCATCGGCCGCGACGATCGCAACGAGTTCCTCTCGCGCGTGGCGGTCGCTCTGCCGCCGGGCGTCGGCGGAAGGATCCGCGGCGTCGAGCAGTGCCCCGACGCCCTGGCCGCCACCGGAAGCTGCCCGGCCGCGAGCAGGATCGGCATGGCGACGACCACGGCGGGCGCCGGCCCCGAGCCGTACCGGCTCTCCGG
>JBKGUS010000593.1:0-14133 GCA_046462295.1 Thermoleophilaceae bacterium
CAGCGGGTGCCGTACCGGCGCGAGTTCGCCTTCGGTGAGGACCGCGGGCACCTGCGGCTGTTCGCCCGCCGCGCGATCGACGCCGGAGCCGACGCGGTGCTCGGCTCGGGCCCGCACGTCCTGCGCGGGATGCAGCGCTACCGGGGCCGGCTGATCGCCTACTCGCTGGGCAACCTGTCCGGCTGGAGGAACTTCAGCACGGGCGGAGTCCTGTCCTACAGCGCGCTGCTTACAGTCGAGCTGTCGCCTAAGGGGCGGCTGATCGGCGGCCACGTCACGTCGCTTCGCCTCAACGGCATCGGCGTCCCGCGCCGCGACCGCGCGAACGGCGCGGAGCGGCTGATGCGACGGCTGAGCCGAAGCGACTTCGGCAAGTCGGCGGTGTGGTTCACGAAGCGCGGCCTGCCCTACGGCGTGAAGCGGAACGTCACGACGTCTCCGTCGCGCACCTCGTAGTCGCGTCCCTCGAGGCGCGACAGCGCCTGCTCACGCGCCGGCGCGTACCCGCCCGCCCGCACCAGGTCCTCCCAGAAGGTCACCTCGGCGGCCACGAAGCCGCGCTCCATGTCCGTGTGCACGGCCCCGGCCGCCCGACGCGCCCGGGTGCCCCGCTCGATCGCCCGCGCCCGGGCCTCCGTGCCCTGGCCTGCCGTGAAGAAGGTGATCAGGTGGAGCAGCTCGAACGCCTCGCGGATCACCGTCGCGAGGCCGGACTCCTCCACGCCCAGCTCGGCGCGCATCGCGGCGGCCTCGTCGTCGTCCAGCTCGGCCAGCTCGGCCTCGAGCCGCGCCGATACCGCCGTCGCGCGCGCGTCGCGCTCCTCCGCGTGCCGCACGAGCTCCGGCGGCGGCACCACCGGCTCGCCCTCCGCCACGTTGGCCACGTACAGCACCGGCTTCGACGTGAGCGCCGACAGCCGCACCGCGGCGCCGGGCGCGGCGTCCGGTGCGGGCACCGTGCGGACCGAGCGGCCGGCCTGCAGCGCCTCGACCACCTCGCGAAGCCAGCGCTCCTCGGCAACGAGCTCCTTGTCGAGCGACCTGGCCTGCCTCTCGACGCGCTCGAGGCGGCGCTCGGCCTGCTCAAGGTCGGCGTAGAGCAACTCCGTCTCCACGGTCTCGACGTCCGCGAGCGGATCCACCCGGCCCTCGGGGTGGACGACCTGGGAGTCATCGTGGGCGCGGACCACGTGCAGGATCGCGTCGGTTTCGCGGATGTTGCCGAGGAACTGGTTGCCGAGCCCCTCGCCCTCGTGCGCACCGCGCACCAGGCCTGCGATGTCGTGGAACTGGATGACCTCGTGGACGACGGGGTCGGCCCCGACGGTCGCGGCCACCCGGTCGAGACGCTCGTCCGGGACGCCCACCACGGCCACGTTCGGCTCGAGCGTCGTGAACGGGTAGTTGGCCGCCTGGGCCCCGGCGCGCGTGAGCGCGTTGAAGAGCGAGGACTTGCCGGCGTTCGGGAGGCCGACGATGCCGATCTTCACAGGAGTCTCTCGAGGGCGCGGCCCAGCAGGGCCCCGGCCACGATGTCCGACGGGTAGTGCACGCCGAGATACGGGCGCGACAGCGCCATCGCGGTCGCCGCCGCGTACAACGGCGGGGCGGGCAGCGCGCCGGCCAGCGCACCGGCCGCGGCGAAGGAGGTGGACGAGTGGGCGGAGGGGTAGGAGCGGCCGGACAGCGTCGGCACGAGCGCGGGCAGCTCCTCCTCCAGCACCGGTCGGGCCCGCTGCACCAGCTGCTTGACCGCTGTGTTCGCCACCAGCGTGACCAGGGTGATCCTCATCGCCCGCACGTAGACGGGCCGCCGAGCGCCGTGGAGGACGACTCCCGCGGCGGCGATGGCGTGCCAGAGCAGCCCGTTCTCGCCCGCCATGGCGTAGGCCTGGACCGCGCGCTCGAGCGGCGGCCAGTGGCCGCGCGTGCGCAGCAGGCGGAGCAGCCTGAGGTCGAGCGCCGCCAGCAAGGAGGGATTAGAAGCCGACCCGCTGCTCGTCGGTGTCGATGCGGACGTAGACGACCTGCGACAGGTCGATCGAGATCCTCGAGTCCTGGGTCTCCAGCTCGAACCAGCGCTCGGCGCGCTCGTCCGAGAGCGCGCTCCGCAACCCGTCGAACGCATCCTGCTTGACGCGGGCCGGCAGGACCTGTCCGCCCTGGAAGCCGATGTCGATGCGCCTGCTCTCTTCTGCCATCAGTGGGCTGCCTCCACAAGCTCTGTCAGCACCCCGCCGGTCGACTTGGGATGCACGAACGCTACGCGACTGTTCCTTATGCCCGTCCGGGGCTGCTCGTCGATCAGGCGGAGCCCGGCCGCACGGACTTCGTCGAGCGCGGAGTCGATGTCGTCGGTGCCATAGGCGACGTGATGCAGGCCGGGGCCGTTCCGCTCCAGGAATCGCGCCACGGCCGTCTCAGGACCGAGCGGCCGCAGCAGCTCGACGTGGCCCTCGCCGACGCCAAGCAGCACGGCCTCGACGCCCTGCTCCTGCACGGTCTCGCGGTGCTGCACCGGCATGGCGAGCCGCTGCGAGTAGAGCGCCACCGCCTCGTCGAGATCGTGGACGGCGACGCCGACATGATCGATCCGCCCGAACATGGGCGCAGGAGGTTACCTCCGCGGGCATCCATGCCCGCGTTCTGAGGTCCTTGGCGACCTCCGGTCGCCTATTCCGGCTGTGGCTCGGCCTCGGCGGCCGCGATCTCCGCGGGCCCCGGCTCCAGGGCCTTCACGATCGGGTCGCCGTTCAGCGACGGCGGCGATCCCTTGTAGGCGCCCACGATGCGCTCGATGTCCTCGCGCTCCAGCACCTCGTTCTCGAGCAGGGTGAAGGCGAACGCCTCCAGCAGCGTCCGGTTCTCCGCCACGAGCTTCATCGCCCGCCGGTGCGCCAAGTCGGTCAGGTACTGCTGCTCCTCGTCCACCATGCGGCGGGTGTGGTCGGACATCGAGTAGTCGTCGGCCGGCAGCTGCTTCGACGCCAGCTCGGTGCCCATCCCGTACTGGGTCACCATCGAGCGGCTGATCTCGTGCACCTTGCGCAGGTCGTCCGACGCGCCGGTGGTCACCTGGCCGAACACGATGTGCTCGGTGACCCGGCCTCCGAGCAGCACGACCATGTAGTCGAGGAGCTCGTCCTTGGTCTTCAGGTAGCGGTCCTCCTCGGGCAGGTTCAGCGTGTACCCGAGCGCCTTCCCGCGCGGGATGATCGAGATCCGGTGCACCTTCTCGACCGACGGGAGGAGCTCCGAGCAGAGTGCGTGCCCGGCCTCGTGGTAGGCCACGACGCGCTTCTCGTGATCGGCGATCACCCGGCGCGACTGGACCCCGGCGATCACGCGCTCGAGGGCCGCCTGGAAGTCGCGCGTCTGGATCTCGGTGCGGTGCTCGCGCCCGGCGAAGATCGCCGACTCGTTGCAGATGTTGGCGAGGTCTGCGCCTGTGAGACCGCTCGTCTGGCGGGCAACGATCTCCATGTCGACGTCCTCGGCGAGCGGCTTGTTGCGGGTGTGGACCCGCAGGATGGAGCGGCGCCCCTTGAGGTCGGGCGGCGCGACGAAGATCTGGCGGTCGAAGCGGCCGGGCCTCAGCAGCGCGGAGTCGAGCTTCTCGAGCAGATTGGAGGCGGCGATCACGATGATCGCGTCCCGGCCGTCGAACCCGTCGAGCTCGACCAGCAGCTGGTTGAGCGTCTGGTCCTTCTCGCCCGAGATGTCGCTGCCGCGCGTGGCCCCCACCGCGTCGAGCTCGTCGATGAAGATGATCGCGGGCGCCTGCTTGCGGGCCTCCTTGAACAGCCGCCTGATCCGCGCGGCGCCGAGGCCGGCGAACATCTCCACGAACGAGGAGGCGGACTGAGCGAAGAACTTGGCGTTCGACTCGTTGGCGACCGCCTTGGCGAGCAGCGTCTTGCCCGTCCCGGGCGGTCCGTGGAGGAGCACGCCCTTAGGGACGGTCGCGCCGAGGGCGCGGAAGCGCTTCGGGTCGCGCAGGAACTCCACCACCTCGCGCAGCTCGTCCTTGGCCTCCTCGACCCCGGCGACGTCCTCCCACCGGATCGACTCCGAGGACTGCGGCTCGATCTGCTGCGGCTTCATCTTGAAGCTGGGCATGAAGCGCAGCATCAGGATCAGCACGACGGCGATCAGGCCCATGAAGAGGATCGGGAGCCAGACGACCATCCAGCTCTCGACGTCGGACCAGCTGAAGCCGCCGTCGTCGGCGCCGATCGGCGGCACGACCGGGCTGAGGCTGAAGGCGTCGGAGCCGTCCTCGCGGGCGAAGGACCGGGCGGTGAGGTCGACCTGCCAGCCCTCGGGCAGGTTCTCGCCCGGCTCGGCCAGGATGTCGCGGAACTCCTCGCGCGCCTGGTCGCAGGTCAGATCGCCGGTCTCCCTCACGGTGATGTCGTAGGCGCCGGGCTCGAGCATCAGGCCGCCGACCGTCTGCGCCCGGGCCACGTGCGTCGATCCGCTGCACACCGCCGAGCCGCCCTGGGCCATCGCCGAAGCGGGGGCGACCAGCAGAAAGGCAGCAATGAACAAGAGGGTCGCCCGCCTCATCTCCTACCCCCATCGGCAGCCATGTCCATGTGGTTGAGCGTCACTCCACGCGCTCGAGACCCGGGTTCGGCCTGTACGCACGGCCGGCCTTGGCGCAGTCGCGCCCTTCCACCCGTACAACGTCGGCAGTGAAGTCGTTCTCACCCCGCACGAGCGACGAGCCCACGCCGTAGGCGTCGACCGGCGCGCCGAGCTCCTCGAACTCGCGGATCTTGGCCGCGTCGAACCCGCCGGACACGACGATGCGCACGCCGTTGTGCCCGGCCCGGTCGAGCGCCGAGCGCACCCGCTCGGCGAGCACGACGTTCACGCCGGTGGGCTTGAAGTCGCCCATCTCGTGCCACAGGGCGCGGTCCACCAGCCGCTCCGAGGTGTCGAGCCGGACACCCCAGAGCCGGTCGCCGAGCGCATCCGCCACCTCTAGGGCCGTGCGCACCGAGTCGTTCTCGAAGTCGACCAGCACGGTCACGTTCATCTCGTCGGCGAAGCGGTCTGCGAAGGCGCGCGCCGCCGCCACGGAGTCGCCCCCGAACGCCGCGATCAGCCCGTGCGGGACCGTGCCGACGCCGACGCCGCCCCACCAGGACGCCTGTGCGTCCGTCGACACGCCGATCGCCCCCGCCACATGCGCCGACCAGCCGTCGCCCGTCTGCACGAGCCAGTGGTCGTGCCGGGCGGGGAAGAACAGGATCGGCTTGCCGTCCGCCGCGTCCACGACCTCACGGACGTTGCGCATGACGAGCGACCGGCGCGCCATGCACGACCTCACGGACGTTGCGCATGACGAGCGACCGGCGCGCCATGCACCCCAGATAGACCGTCTCGAGGTGGGCGAACAGGGAATAGTCGCCCTCGATCGTCATGACCGTCTCCATCGGGGCGATCGCATCGCCCTCGTGCAGCGCGTGCACCGTCAGGGCGTCCCAATCGTCGCTGCACAGCTTGAGGATGGCCACCGCCTCGTCCACGCCGCCCAAGATCGAGCGATGCTTCTGGAAGACCTGCATCGTCACGCGGGGGTGCTCGCCGCGCTCCTTGAGCAGCTGCCTCGTGAAGTTGAAGTACGCGTCCGAGTAGTAGCCGGCCCGGATGCGCTCGACGGGGAGGCGGAAGACCTCGGGGCTCAGCCGCTCACGCGTCGCGCTCGACACGCAGGATCTCCTCCAGCGCAGCGCGGCCCACCTCGAGCTGCTCAGCGGTCGGCTCGCGAGTGCCGACGGCGCGCTGGATCTCGTGGCCCGGAACGCGGAGCGCACGGGTCAGCGCGCTCTCCGGGTGGCGCTCCGACCACGCGAACACCTCGACCGCGAGCGCGGCGCTCCCGAGCCCGACGGCGGCCTCCGCCGCGGGACCGCGCAGGCCGGCGCGGCGCGCGGCCACATTGCCGACGGCGGCCGCGGCGAGCATCGGGGCCACGAGGTGCGAGCCGCAGCGATCGTGCTCCTTGGTGGCCTCGGCGGCGTCGGAGTCGTCCTCGTAGGCGGCGATCGCCTTGTGCTCCACGCCGTGGTACGCGGCCAGGTCGCCGCTGCGGAGCGCCATCAGCGCGGGCGCGACGCTCACCAGGGCCACCGCCGCCTCGCGGCCGATCCCGCGCCCGGCCTTGCGGATGGCCTGGCCGCCGAGCGCCGCGACGCCCATCGCGCCGAGCGTCCTCACGTCCTGCATCGGCAGGCGCGCCTCGGGCAGCGCCCGCTTGACGACCGGGATCACCGCCATCGCCTCGGCGAGCTTCGCGACGCCGCGCACGCCGGGAATCCCGTCCGCGACCTTCGCCCCGAGGTCGGGCTTGCGGCCCGACGCGACCTTGATCTCGCCGTCGTCCGTTCGCACGGCCGCGGCCCAGTGCGTTGGGCCGTGCACAAGCAGCCCGTTCCGCAGCGCCATGCCGCCGAGTCGCAGCTTGTCCTCGGGTACGGGCGCGGTCATCGCCCCTGAGAGTAGTTCAGCGGGGAAACATCTTGCGGGCGCTCCACAGCCAGCGCAGATCGCCCTGCGGGCGCAGGCGGCGGGTCGCCGCCAGCTTCAGCCCGTTCTCGCGGCCGCCGATCAGGTCGGCCCAGTCCTCCCAGCGGCAGCGGAGCGTCACCGTCGGCGACTCGATCCGGCCGGGCGCCACGCGCGTGTCGCCGTTTGCGACCTCCAGATGCCAGGGCTCGGCGTCCGGGAAGTCCCACTGGATCACCCCGGGCGTCGCGGGCGCCTCGCGGTGGTCGAGCCCGCCGCGCACCAGCTCGAACAGCGCGGCCATCGTCTCCGGGTCGTTGTGCGGCGGGCCGTTCTTCTCGCCGAGAACCCCGCCGTACACGAGCCGCTGGCCGAGCCGGGCGCGCTCGATCGGCTCGAGCCCCGGTGAGAAGATCGGCGGCCCCGGAAGCTCCTCCATCGGGAGGCCGGCGCTGCGCAGCTTGGTCTCGATGGACGCGGCGCCCTCGGCCCCGATCTCCTCGAGCGTGAAGCCGAACACCTCGGTGTAGCGGCGGTCCCAGCCGGGCGGCACCAGCACTGCAGCGGTGTGCGGGATCACCTCGCGCAGCATGTCCGCCACCGCGTGGCGGCATTCGTCGTCGTCGCGGCAGAGGTCGGACAGCAGCTTCACGCCGAAGCCGATGTGCCGCTGCTCGTCTGCCGCCACCCGATCCATGCCGGAGCGGAAGCCCGGCAGGAGATCGCGCTCCTCGAGGTAGCGCGTGATGAAGTGCTGGCCCGGCTGGGCAAGCGTCGCCTCGATCACGACGTGGTAGAGCGTGACCGCGGCGGCCAGATTCGCGCGCGTGGGCTTGCGCCGCAGCTCGGCGCACATGGTCTCGAGGCGGCCGAACACCTTGCGGAAGCCCCAGGTCAGCTGGGGCTCGATCGCGGCCAGGCGGGAGCCGGTGTCGCTGCCGCCCACGCCCGCCACCTCGTGCATGAAGCGGCTGAAGAACATCGCGTGGCGGGCCTCGTCGACCTGCTGCGTGGCCAAGAAGTACTTCTGCTCCTCGCGCGGCGCGGCGTCGATGTACGGCGACAGGCCGTCGGCCACGGCGTCCTCGCCCCAGAAGAAGAGCGCGTAGTTCCAGAGCGCGGCCTTGCGCTCGAACTCGGTGAAGTCCTCGCGCCACTGCCTGGCGTCCTCGCTGAAGTCGATCTCGGTGGCGCGCCAGTTGCCCTTCTCCCAGCGCGCGTACAGGTCGTCGTAGCTGATCGCGTCCGTCGCCGTGCGAGTCGGTACATTTGTACTCATCAGCGGAACAAATGTACCAAAGGGGGAGGCACGCCGCGAGGCCATCCTGCGCGCCACGCTCGCCATCATCGGCGAGCGCGGGCCCGACGCGGTCACGCATCGGGCCGTCGCCCAGCGCGCCGGCCTTCCGCTCTCCGCGACCACCTACTGGTTCGCGTCCAAGGAGGAGTTGCTCCAGGAGACGCTCCTGCTGGCGGCCCGCGAGGAGGTCGAGCGGATCGAGCGTGTGGTGCTCGACATGGCGACGCGGGAGCTCGACGTGCTCGAGTGGGCGCGTGCCGTCTCCGCCGTGCTCGCCGAGGACCTCGAGTCGGACCCGGCCCGCCACGTCGCGTTCACGGAGCTCGTGCTGGAAGGCACCCGCCGGCCCTGGCTCGGTGCCGAGGTGGCGCGCTGGCACAGGGCGCAGCTCGTCCTCGCAGAGATCGGCCTGCGCGCCGCCGGCGCGCCCGACCCGAAGGGAGACGCCCCGCTCGTGGTGGCCGCGATCATGGGCTTCATGCTCGGCCAGCTCGTGAACCCCGCCGAGGATTTCGAGGAGCGCGTCTTCCGGCCCGCGCTCGAGCGGCTCTTCGTGCGCCTCACGGAGGGCGTGCCGGCTTGACCCTCGCCCACCGCGCGGCGGGCCCGGCGGACGCCCCGGTGGTACTGATGCTCCACGGCTATCCGGAGTCGTCGTACATGTGGCGCGAGCTGCTGCCGGCGGTGGTCGGGACCGGCCGGCGCGCGGTCGCCCCGGACCTCGCCGGCTTCGGCGACTCCGAGCCGGACCCGCCGGGCACCTGGGAGCGGCACGTGGAGGCGGTAGAGCGCTTCCGCCGCGAGCTCGGCATCGAGCGCTGCGTGCTCGTGGTGCACGACTGGGGCGGCCTCATCGGCCTGCGCTGGGCGTGCGAGCACCCAGACGCAGTGGAGGCGCTCGTGATCAGCTCTACGGGCTTCTTCCCGGACGGCAAGTGGCACGGGATGGCCACCGCGCTGCGCACGCCGGGCACCGGCGAGCAGCTCGTGGACGGGCTCGACCGGGACGGCTTCGCTGCCGTGCTGCGCTCCGCGAGCCCGGCCTTCGGCGACGACGCGATCGACGAGTACTGGAAGGCGTTCGCCGACGAGCGGCGCCGGCGCGGGCAGCTCGAGCTCTACCGCTCCGGCGACTTCGAGAAGCTCGCGGAGTACGACCTCGCCGGCCTCGGCGTACCGGTTCTGCTCCTGTGGGGCGAGACGGACGAGTTCGCGCCGGTCGCCGGCGCGCACCGCTTCGAGCGCGAGCTGCCCGACACGGAACTCGTGGTGGTCGAGGGCGCGGGCCATTTCGTGTGGGAGGACGAGCCGGAGACCTGCGCCGAAGCGGTGAGGAGCTTCCTGCGCCGCACCCGGGGTTCCGCCTGACCCGTTCCGGGTAGGCCTGCCCCTGAACGAGTAATCGGCAGGGGGTTGCCATGTTCAGTCGTTCCCAGCCCGTACCGGGCTTCGCTGTGCTGCTCGCGATCGTGCTCGCCGCCGGCGGAGGGCTCGCCATCACCGCCGGAGCGGCGGATCCGAACAAGGGGACGGTGTCCCTCGACCAGACGAAGACGGGCTGGACGGGCAAGGAGTACGCCAGCGGCTCGTCGAGCATGCCCGAGGCGAGGTCGGCCCAGGCGGTGTGCTCGGTTCCCGGCGACGACCTCTGCGACCACTTCGAGCTCAGCGCGGACATCGACTCCTCGCACTGGGACGCGAACCGCGGAGGCGTCGAGGTGCTGATCTCCTGGCCGAGCGAGGAGGACGACTTCGACCTGTACGTGTACGACACGCAGGGCAACGCCGTCGGCAGCTCGGCCACCTCCGGCGGCACGAGCGAGCGCGTGTTCATCGAGAACGCCAGCGGCGACTACCAGGTGCGCGTGGTGCCCTGGAACGTGACGGACTCGGACTATGCGGGCGGTGCCTGGATCGAGAGCCGGGCGAAGGTCGGCGGCGACGTGCCGCAGGAGCCGCTGTCGGGCCAGGCCTGCGTGGACGGGACGGCAGGGCCCTTCCCCTGCGAGAACGTCGACCTCGAGAGCTTCCTGCCTCTCGCCGAGATCGGCGGCGGGCAGCTCAACGACATCTGGGGATGGACCGATCCCGCGACCGGCAGGGAGTACGCGCTGGTCGGCAAGACGAACGGCACCGCCTTCGTAGACATCTCGGACGAGCGCGCGCCGCGATACCTCGGCGACCTGCCCTCGCATCAGCCGGTCGAGACGATCTTCAACGTCTGGCGCGACATCAAGGTCTACCGAGACCACGCCTACGTGGTGAGCGAGGAGCCGGCACACGGCATGCAGGTCTTCGACCTGACGCGCCTCCGCGGTGTGGGCGAGCCGCGTACGTGGACGGAGGACGCGCACTACTCCTTCGCGCTCGACGGAACGGCCAGCTTCCTCCCGCCCTCGACGCGCATCCTCAACCCGCCGGACAACGCGCACAACATCGCGATCAACGAGGAGAGCGGGTTCGCCTATGCGATCGGGACGAGCACATGCGGCGGCGGCGGGCCGCACATGATCGACATCCGCGATCCGAAGGACCCGAAGTTCGCCGGGTGCGTGTCGGAGGATGGCTACACGCACGACACCCAATGCGTGAACTACAGGGGTCCCGACGAGCGCTTCAGCGGCCGCGAGATCTGCTTCAACTCGAACGAGGACACGGTGACGATCGCGGACGTGACCGACAAGGACGCCCCCGTCCAGCTGTCGCGGACGGGCTACGACACCGCGGCGTACACCCACCAGGGCTGGCTCACGCCGGACCAGCGCTACCTGATCGTCGACGACGAGCTGGACGAGCAGGAGCAGGGCGGCCAGACGAAGACGTACATCTTCGACGTCGGCAGGCTCGACGCGCCGTCGCTCGTGGGCGTCTACGACGGCCAGGCAGAGTCGATCGACCACAACCAGTACACCCTGGGTGACCGGTCCTTCCAGGCCAACTACCGGTCCGGTCTGCGCATCCTCGACACCTCGCGGGTGGCCGAGGGCACGCTGAGCGAGGTCGGGTTCTTCGACGTCTATCCGCCGGACGACGCGGCGGAGTTCAACGGCGCGTGGAGCAACTACCCGTACTTCGGCTCCGGGTTGGTCGTGGTGAGCGGGATCGAGCAGGGTCTGTTCGTGCTGAGACCGACCGGGCCGGCACCGCCCACCCCCGCCGGCCCCTAGCGCTGCGAGAATCGCGTATGTGGAGCGGCTCTTCGACCTAGAGGACTCGCCGGCCGGCGCCAAGACCGCCGTGCCGGCCGGCGACCTTCCGCTGGCGGCGCGGATGCGACCCGCGTCGCTCGGCGAGTTCGTCGGCCAGGATCACCTGCTGGGCCGCGGCTCGGGGCTGCGCACCGCGATCGAGGAGGGCCGCCCCCACTCGATGATCCTGTACGGGCCGCCCGGCACCGGCAAGACCACGCTCGCCCGGCTGCTCGCGGTGAACGCCCGCGCGGCCTTCGAGGAGGCCTCGGCGGTCAACGCCGGGCGCGCCGAGGTGCGCGAGGTGCTCGAGCGGGCGGAGCACCGCCGCCGCACCGCGAACGAGGGGACGATCTTCTTCCTCGACGAGATCCACCGCTTCAACAAGGCCCAGCAGGACACGCTCCTGCCCGCGGTCGAGGAGGGGCTCGTGGTGCTGGTTGGCGCCACGACCGAGAACCCGTATTTCGAGGTCAACTCGGCGCTCCTGTCCCGCTGCCGCGTCTACGAGCTCCGCTCGCTCGAGACCGACCACGTGCTGGCGCTGCTCCGCCGGGCGCTCGGGGACGAGCGCGGGATCCCAGGTGCCCCCCGTGTGGACGACGACGCCCTCGAGTTCCTGGCCGCACGCGCGTCCGGGGACGCCCGCACCGCGCTGTCGGCACTGGAGCTCGCCTGTGAGACGGTCCAGACACGGCACCCTGCGCACCCGGCCGAGCCGGGTGCTTCGGGCCTCACAGGCACCGTCACCCTGCGTGTGGCCGAGGACGCACTCCAGCGCAGCGCGATCCTCTACGACAAGGGCGGCGACAAGCACTACGACCTGATCTCGGCCTGGATCAAGTCCACGCGCGGCTCCGACCCCGACGCGTCGCTGCTCTACCTGGCCGCGATGCTCGAGGGCGGCGAGGACCCGCGCTTCATCGCCCGCCGAATGGTGGTCCTGGCGAGCGAGGACGTGGGCAACGCCGACCCGCGCGCGCTCCAGGTCGCGGTGGCCGGCGCTGCGGCGGTCGAGCACGTCGGCCTGCCCGAGGCCGCGCTCAACCTGGCCCAGGTGGCGGTCTACCTGGCGCTGGCGCCCAAGTCGAACGCGTCCTACAAGGCGCTCGGCCGGGCGCGTGAGTGGGTCCGCGAGCACGGCGTGCCCGAGCCCCCGATGGCGCTGCGGAGCGCGGCCTACCCGGGCGCGAAGAAGCTCGGGCGGGGCAAGGGCTACGACTACCCGCACGACCGCGCCGAGGGCGTGTCGGAGATGGAGCTGATGCCGGACGAGGCGGTCGGCGAGCGCTTCCTCGAACTGAGCGAACACGGCGACGAGCGGGCGATGCGGGAGCGGTTCGAGCGGATTCAGCGGGCCCGCGGGCGCGCCGACTAGCCTTTCGCGCCATGGAAGCCGCGGTCACGCCGATCTCGCCGCCGCTCGAGTCGTTCAGCCCGTTCGACGGGGCCAGGCTGGGCGCGGTCGAGACCGTCAGGCCCGAGCATGTGCAGGACGTCGTCGACGACGTGGCCAGCGTTCAGCCCTTCTGGGCCCAGCTCCCGCTCCACGACCGCGCTCGCTATATGCGCCGCGCGGGCCAGGCGATCATCGACCAGCTCGACGACCTCGCCGTCCTCCTCGCCCGCGAGCAGGGCAAGCCGATCAACGAGGCGTATGCGATGGAGCTGGTGCCGACCATCGACTCGCTGCGCTGGCTCGCCGAGGCGGGCCCCGGCATCCTCGAGGACGAGCGCATCCCGCTGCCCGTCTTCATCAAGCAGAAGCGCGCCCGCTTCACGTTCGAGCCGCTCGGTGTAGTCGGCGTCATCGCGCCCTGGAACTACCCCTGGTCGATCCCGTTCGGCGAGGTGGCGATCGCGCTCATGGCCGGCAACGGCGTCGTGCTGAAGCCGGCCTCGCTCACGCCGCTGATCGGCCAGCGCATCCAGGAGGTCTTCGAGCGCGCCGGGGTGCCGGAGGGCCTCGTGCGCACCGTGCACGGCGGCGGGGCGGTGGGCCAGGCGCTCGTCGAGTCGAGCGCGGCCAAGATCTTCTTCACCGGCTCGGTCGAGGTGGGCCGCCGCGTGGGCGAGGAGTGCGCCCGCCGGATGAAGGGCTCGGTGCTCGAACTGGGCGGCAAGGACCCCATGATCGTCTGCGCCGACGCCAACCTCGCGAACGCGATATCGGGCTGCGTGTGGGGCGGCTTCGCCAACTCGGGCCAGACCTGCTCGGGGATCGAGCGCGCGTACGTGGTGGAGGAGGTTGCCGAGCGCTTCGTGGAGGGGGTCGTGGAGGGCGCCAAGCGGCTGCGCACGGGCGACCCGCTCGGGTGGGACACCGAGATCGGGCCCATGATCTCGCCGGAGCAGCTCGCGCAGGTCAAGGAGCTGGTGGACGACGCGGTCGCGAACGGGGCGACGCTGCACTGCGGCGGCGCCGAGGAGCCGTTCTTCAGGCCGGCCGTCCTGACCGGCGTGACGCACGACATGCGCATCATGCGCGAGGAGATCTTCGGTCCGGTCGTGCCGATCGTGACCGTCGAGTCGGAGGACGAGGCGATCGCGCTGGCGAACGACTCGGAGTTCGGCCTCGGCGCCTCGGTCTGGACGATGAACCGCGCCAAGGGCGAGCGGATCGCCGGACGGCTCCAGTCCGGCATGGTCTGGATCAACGACCACATGTTCAGCCACGGCGTGTGCTCGTGCTCGTGGGGCGGGGTGAAGGAGTCCGGGCTCGGCCGCTCCCACTCGAAGTTCGGCCTGTGGGAGTGCGTGAACGTGAAGCTCGTGACCTGGGAGCCGTCGCGCACGCGCGCGTTCTGGTGGCAGCCATACGACGAGCGCCTGGGCAAGGCGCTGAACGCGTCGGCCAAGCTGCTCTACGGCCGCGACTCCGACAAGCCGGCCGCGATGCGCCGCGGCCTGCTTCCGATGGTGCGCGTGTTCGGCCGCAGCCTCCGCCGTAAGGCCTAACAGGAGGCAAACGCCCGATGTAAGGGGTGGGGCCTTAGCCGTAGCTTGGCCTCATGACCGGAACCCTCACATACGCCGCCCAGCTGGAGCATCTGGACGACCTGCGCACCGTCGCCTCGACGCGCCGGCGCGCGCCCGCTCGGCCGCGCGGCAAGCGGCGCCTGCCGGCCC
>JBKGUS010000594.1:0-6224 GCA_046462295.1 Thermoleophilaceae bacterium
GCCGGGCGAGCGCGGCGAGCTTCTGCTGCGGGCTCTTGGCGCGCGACAGGTCGAGCAGCACCTCGCGCAGGTCGTCGTTGAGCGCCAGCGGGGCGTCGGACGTCGTGTCGACGCCGCCGGCGATCGCGGAGTCGATCTGCCCGAGCGCGATCTTGTTCGCGACGAGGATCGCCGCCTCGAGCCCCGTCCCGCAGGCCTGCTGCACGTCGTAGGCCGGCGTGTCGTGCGCCAGCCGGCTGCCGAGCACGCACTCGCGCGTGAGGTTGAAGTCGCGGCTGTGCTTGAGCACGGCGCCGGCCACGACCTCGCCGAGCCGCTCGCCGTCGAGCCCGAAGCGAGCGACGAGGCCGTCGAGCGCCGCCGTGAGCATGTCCTGGTTGGACGCCTTGGCGTACGCGCGGTTGGAGCGCGCGAACGGGATTCTGTTGCCGCCGATCACGGCGACCCTGCGTGGTGCTCCGTTCATCAGGTCTCCCCTGTCGTGCGGGCGCGCAGGCCCGGCTCCACGGTCTCGATCAGAAGCTCCGCCGCCTGCCCTGCCGAGAGCTTGCCCGTGCGCAGCCACCAGCGCGCCAGCGACTCCGCCGCCCCCAGCAACGCGGTCGAGAGCGCCTGGGCCTCCACCACCGCCCGCCCGCGGCGGCGGCCCGGCAGGCGCGCCACGACCAGCTCGGCGACCACGGCCTCGAGCTGCTCGCGGTGCTCGGCCACCCGGCGCGCCACCTCGCCCCCGGCCGGCAGCGTCTCGTCGAACAGCACCCGCCAGGCGTCGCGGTCGCGATCGACGAACGAGAAGAACGCCTGAACGCCCAGGCCAAGCGCGTCGGGGGGCCGCTCGGCCTGGGCGACGGCGTCCACAACGGCCTCCCGCAGCTCCTCCGCCGCCGGCTCCATGCAGGCGAGGTAGAGCCGCTCCTTGTTGCCGAAGTAGATGTAGAGCAGCGGCTTCGTCACACCGACCGCCGCGGCCACGTCGTCCATGGTCACGGCGCCGTAGCCGCGCTCGGCGAACAGCGCGCGCGCCGCGGCCAGCACCTGCCGCTCGCGCTCGGCACGCGGAAGGCGGGTGCGCTGGGCTGTGCCGGTCACTCCGGCCTGCCCCAGGCGCCGAGGCAGCTCTCCGGCACGCCGAAGGCGTCCACCAGCGCCTCCGCGTGCGGGCGTAGCTCGGCGCACAGCGTGTTCACGAGCTTGATCACGGCCTTCGCGCGCGGCGGGCTGAGCCGGCCGTGCTCCTGATACCAGCCGCGCTCGCGCTCGATCGTCGACAGCGCGTGGAGGCTGCAGAGCTTGTCGAGCAGGTCCCGCGCCCCCGGGTCCTCGCAGTCCTGGGCGGCGGCCGCGAAGGCCTCCAGCACCACCAGGTCCGCCCACGAGCGGGCCGTAGTGACCACGTGGTCCTGGCACTCCACGAGCACGTCGAACGGGTCGCCGCCGCCGTCGATCCCACCCTTCAGGCGGCGGGCCACGCCCGCCAGCACATGGTCGTGGCGCCAGCGGAACAGCTCGACCTGGGCGGCGCGGTCGAGCAGGTCGCGCTCGTCGTCGCGCCCGGGCAGGAGCTGGTCGCCGAGCCGCCCGAGCAGCTCCCGCAGCGCGGTTCGCTCGGCCACCTGGCTCGCCACCTGCGACGCCATGAAGCTGGCCGTCCCGAGTGGGTCGAGCTCGCCGAACTGGTCGCGGTAGTCGGTCAGCAGGTTCTTGGCGGTGAGCTGGAGCAGCACTGTGTTGTCGCCCTCGAAGGTGGTGAACACGTCGCTGTCCGCCTTCAGCGCCGCGAAGCGGTTCTCGCGCAGGTAGCCCGCGCCGCCGCAGGCCTCGCGGCACTCCTGGATGGTCGCGGTGGCGTGCCAGGTGGCGACCGCCTTGACGCCCGCGGCCAGCGTCTCGAGCTCGCGCCGCGCGCGATCCTCAGGCGCCTTGCCGCAAGCACTCGGCTCGGCCGAGTGCGCGCGGATCGCTGTTCCGGCCGTGAACACCTCGTGCAGCTTGCGGCGCAGGCGGTCCTGGGAGAAGTGCAGCGCGTAGGTGGTTGCGAGGGCCGGCAGCAGCCGGCGCTGGTGCACGCGGTAGTCGAGCAGCACGGCCTCCTCCGCGCCGCCGGGCGGCCCGAACTGCCGCCGCTCCGCCGCGTGGCGGATGGCCATCGTCAGCGCGACCTTGGTCGCGCCGATCCCGGCGCCGCACACGCTCACCCGCCCCTGGACGAGCGTTCCGAGCATCGTGAAGAAGCGGCGCGTGGGGTTCTCGATCGGGCTCGTGTAGACGCCCTCGGCGCTCACCTGCCCGTAGCGGTCGAGCAGCGCCTCGCGCGGCACCCTCATGCTGTCGAACCGGATGCGGCCGTTGTCGACGCCGTCGAGGCCGAGCTTGGGCCCGCAGTCCTCGATCTCGACCCCGGGCAGCACCGCGCCGCTGTCGTCGCGCAGCGGCACGAGCAGCGCGTGCACGCCGCGGTTCTCGCCGCCCACGATGAGCTGGGCGAACACAGCGGCGAGGCGGCCGTCGCGCGCCGCGTTGCCGATGTAGTCCTTCTGCGCCTCGGGCTCCGGCGTGTGCACCACGAACTCGCCTGTCTCGGGCTCGTAGGTCGCGGTGGTGCCGAGCGCCTGGACGTTCGAGCCGTGACCCGTCTCGGTCATCGCGAAGCAGCCGGGCAGGTCGACGGTGACGATGTCGCGCAGGTAGCGCTCGTGGTGGGGCTCCGTGCCGAGGTGCAGGACGGCGCCGCCGAACAGCCCGAACTGGACGCCGCACTTGACGAGCAGCGAGAGATCGCCGAACGCCAGCGTCTCGAAGGCCGCGACCGACCGGGCCACGGCGTCCTGCCCGCCGTACGCCTCGGGGAAGCCCATCGCCGGGTCGCCCTGGCTCGCAAGCTCCCTGATCCAGGCGAGCACGCGCTCGCGGTGCTCCTCGCGCGGGAGGTCGTAGACCGGCTCGTGGCCGGGCATTCCCAGCCACCAGCGCGTGCGGTCGCGGATCTCGGCGTGCTCGCCGTCAAGCAGCGCGCGCAGCGTCTGGGTGAGGTCTCGTACGGTCGTGCTCATTACCGAGGTATAAATAAATACCCCGGTAACGAGCTCCTATGCGCCGGTCAGCGACGGCTCCTCGAAGGCGTCCCGGCGCGGCCGGAGCAGCCAGACGACCGGCGCGACCACGATCACGGTGGCTCCGAGCGCCAGCGCCGCGACCCCCATCGACTCGAGCGCGTAGCCGCCGAGCAGCGCAAGGCCCGCTCCCAGCAGCGCCGAGAGCAGGTCGCTGAAGCCGAGGATCGTGCCGCGCTCAGCCGGGGCGGTGGCGTCGGCGAGCTGCGCGGTCGCTGCGACGAACGAGATGTTCCAGCCGACGCCGAGACCGAATAGCAGGAACGCGGTCGCGGCGACGCCCTCCACCCCCGCCAACCCGATCGTCGACGCGGCCATGACAAGCAGCCCGCCCGCCAGAGCCGGGCCGCGCCCGATGCGATCGATCAGCGACCCGACGACGAGCACGAGTGCGTACATCCCGAGCACGTGCGCGCCGATGATCGGGAACACCTGGTGCTGCTCGTGGTGATGGTGCTCGACGACCACGTAGCCGCTCAGGTTCATGACCGACACCATCACCCCGTAGCTCGCGAGCGCGGCGAGCAACGCCGGCCGCACACCCGGGCGGCGGAGGATCTCGCGTAGCGGTGCCGCGGGCGCCGCCGGCGCACGCTCGTCGCCTCCGGCGAGCAGCTCCGCGATGCGCTTGGGGTCCGGCCGCACCAGCAGCACGAGCGCGAGCGCGAGCAGGGCGATCGCACCCGCCACGAGCCACGGCACGGCGAGCGCCGTCGCCGCGAGCTCCCGGTCGGCGAACAGCGGGCCGAACACCGCCGGCCCGAGGATCGCGCCGAACACCGAGCCGAACAGCACGTACGAGATGCCCCGCGCGCGCCGGTCGGCCGGGTACATGTCGCCGGCCGCGGTCCGTACCAGGAGCGCCGTCCCGCTCGCCGCGCCGGTCAACAGGAAGCCGAGGATGAGCACCACGGGCGAGTCGTGCGCGGTCGCCAGCGCGGTCAGGCCGCAGCCGACACTCGCGAACAGGAAGCCGCCCGCGAGGACGGGCCGCCGGCCGAGCCGGTCCATCGCACGGCCGGCCGGCACGGCCGCCAGCGCCGATGCGACGAGGAAGATCGCCGGGCCGAGGCCGAGCAGACCCTCGGCGCCGGTGACGAGGACGAACGTGAGCGACGACACGGCGGCCATGAGCTGCAGGACGGCCGAGTACACGGCCATGGTCGCGGCGAGCAGAAGCGTGTTCCGCCGTATGCCGTTCATCGCGATCTGTGTCGAAGAAACGCCCATGGCGCCAGAGGGTGGCCCGCGGGCGGACTGCGATCAACGGCCGAGGGGCGACCGCATCGTGTAGCTCTTCTTCACGATGCGGGCGAGCGGGCCCCGGGTAAGGGGTCCCCATGCGCCAGCTGACGCCGCTCGACGCCCAGTTCCTCGCAATCGAGACAAGCCGGACCTACGGCCACGTAGGCGGTCTCGCGGTCTACGACCCCTCAACGGCCACGGGCGGAAGGCTCGGCATCCCGGAGATCTGCCAGGTCGTCATCGTGGCCGACCGGGACCAGATCCCCGACGTGTGGCCGCTGCTCCACGCCGCGCAGCACGAGGTGGACCGTCTGGCCGCCGCCCTCCATGCGGTCGGCCAGCCCGACGAGCCTTCTGTGACGCACCCCTCACACGCGCGCTGACGCGGACGCGAGAGTGCGCGCATGACAGACGCGGAGACCGCGTTCCGGGCCGAGGTCGACGAGTACTGCCCCGTCCGCCCGGAGCGACTGACCGTCACGCCGGCCGGCGACGGCCGCTACGAGATCCACGTCCAGTGGGCGGGCCAGGAGAGCGTCCTGCGTGCCGTGTTCGTACGGCGCGTCCTGGCCCACGCCGGCGTCGAGGCGCATCCCGCCAGCGCCGACGGCGGGCGCGGCTGGGCGCTCCGCGTCGGCCCCGTGCCGGGCGACCGGGTGGGCGAGCTGATCGACGCCTGCGTCTGGTAGCACAGGGGTAGACTGACCCTGGCTAGTGACAGTCCAAGACGTCGATGAGGAGCTTCTAGACACCGTTTGCTCCCGCCTCCGGGCGCACCTGAGCGGCGAAGAGGCGGCTCAGGCGGAGGCCTTCGCGCGCCAGTACTACCGCTGGGTCTCTCCGGAGGACGTCGCCGAGCGCAGCGAGCTCGACGTCTACGGCGCCGCGCTCGCGCACTTCGACCTCGCCCGGCGGCGGACGCCGGGCACCACCAAGGTGCGGATCTACAACCCGCGCTTCGAGACGCACGGCTGGCGCTCGTCACACACCGCCGTCGAGATCGTCACCGACGACATGCCGTTCCTGATCGACTCGGTCGCGATGGAGCTGAACCGGCGCGGCTTCGGCGTCCACCTGATCATCCACCCCGTCATGCGCGTGCGGCGCCACGACGATGGGCGCCTGTGCGAGGTGCTCCCGCACGGCGCAGAGGCCGAGGACGCCGTCGCCGAGTCGGTGATCCATGCGGAGGTGGCGCGCCAGACCGACCCGGGCGAGCTGAGCCAGCTCGAGCGCCACCTCCTGCGCGTGATCGGCGAGGTGCGGGCGGCGGTCGAGGACTGGCCCGAGATGCGCGCCCGCGCGCTCGACGTCGTTGCCACGCTGGGCACCGACCCGCCGCCCATCGACGGCAGCGACATCCCGGAGGCGCGGGCGTTCATCGCCTGGCTCGAGGACCACAACTTCACCTTCCTCGGGGCGCGCGACTACGAGCTCGCGCGCGACGAGAGCGGCGAGCCGCGGTTGGTGTCGGTGCCGGGCTCGGGGCTCGGCGTGCTGCGCCAGCCGAGCGACAAGGCCAGCGCGCGCGGGTTCGACAAGCTGCCGCCGGCGGTGCGCGCCCGTGCCCTCGAGCCGTACCTGCTCAACCTGACGAAGGCCAACTCGCGCGCCACGGTGCACCGCCCCGCCTACCTCGACTACGTGGGCGTCAAGCAGTTCGACGACGACGGCAACGTGGTGGGCGAGCGGCGCTTCCTCGGCCTCTACACGCACACCGCGTACCACGCCAGCCCGCGCGAGATCCCGATTCTCCGCCGCAAGGTCGACGCGGTGCTGGAGCGCGCCGCCTTCCCCCAGGACAGCCACAACGAGAAGGCGTTGCTCGAGATCCTCGAGAGCTACCCGCGCGACGAGCTGTTCCAGATC
>JBKGUS010000595.1:0-5184 GCA_046462295.1 Thermoleophilaceae bacterium
CTTCTCGAGCGAGAACGGGAACGGCAGGCAGCCCGCGCGCGGCGACACCGGCACAGCGGCCTTCACCACCGACGACGCGGTGGCTGTGGTCGGCGAATACGAGAGGTTCTACGACGCAAAGGACTTGGATGGCCTCCGGCAGCTGATGGATCCCGAGGTCGCGCTCGTGAAGGGCGGCTCGCCGGAGCTGCGTGGCGCGGACGAGGTGACCCGGGAATACCGGCGCGAGTTCGAGAGCTTCGGCGACCAGGACCCCGCCTTCGAGTGGGAGGAGGAGATCACCGACGCGGACGAAGGGCTCTTCGAGGTCTACGGCCAGTACCTGATCTCCGTGGGCGACGACCGGCGAGAGGCCGGACGCTTCGGGTTCCTCATGCGGAGCATCGGCTCCGAGCTGCTGATTACGCAGATCTGCCTCCGGTGTCCCGAACTCCGCGGCTCCGGCCGGCTGCTCGGCGACTGAGCGTGGGACAAGGGGCTCATCCATCTGACGTCCCTAGCTCAGCGAACGCCCAGCAGCACGTCCACCAGCAGCTGGTCCAGACGCTCGTTGGCGTAGCCGCGCCCCGCCAGCGCGTCGAGCGCGTCCGCCTCCGCCTTCAGCTCGTCGGGCCCGGATCCGTCGACCGTCGGCCGTGACAGATCGGGGGCGCCGGCCGCCGCGAGTGCTTCGGCCACCTCCGGCAGCGAGTCGAAGTGCCGGGCCCGCTCGGCGAGGGCCAGGTACGTCCGCATGCATCCGGCTGCGAATTCCCACACCCCATCCGGATCCTCGTTGCGGTAGGCGTGCGCGTCGAAGTGACGCGGGCCCTCGTACCCGGCCCTCTCGAGCAGCCGCACCAGCAGGAAGGCCTCCTTCAGGTCCTCGGCGCCGAAGCGGAAGTCCTGGTCGTAGCGGCCGATCCGCTGCGCGTTCAGGTCGATGTGGAACAGCTTGCCGGCCCACAGCGCCTGGCCGACCCCGTGCACAAAGGACAGACCGGCCATCGTCTCGTGCGCCACCTCCGGGTTGACGCCCACCATCTCCGGGCGGTTCAGCGTGCCGATGAAGTGCAGGGCGTGCCCGATCGTCGGCAGGAAGATGTCCCCGCGCGGCTCGTTCGGTTTCGGCTCGATCGCGAAGCGCAGCTCGTAGCCCTGCTCGACGACGTAGTCGGCGAGGACGTCGATCGCCTCCCGGTAGCGGTCGAGCGCGTCGCGCGGGTCCTTGGCCACCGCGGCCTCGGTCCCCTCCCGGCCGCCCCAGAAGACGTACACCTCGGCGCCCAGCTCGGCCCCCAGGTCGATCGAGCGCATCGCCTTGCCGACCGCCGCCCGCCGCACCCCGCGGTCGTTCGACGTGAAGGCGCCGTCCTTGAAGGCCGGGTGCCCGAAGAGGTTCGTCGTGGCCATCCCCACCCCGAGGCCGGTCTCGTCGAGCGCCGCCTTGAAGCGGCCGACGATGCGGTCGCGCTCCGCCGGAGCGGTTCCCCACGGCACCAGGTCGTCGTCGTGCAGGCTCACGCCCCAGGCACCGAGCTCGGCGAGCTTGCGCACGGAGTCCGCCGGGTCGAGCGGCTCCCTCGTGGGGCCGCCGAACGGATCGCGGCCGGGGTTGCCCACCGTCCACAGGCCGAACGTGAAGCGCGGCTCCATCAGGCGGCGTCGGGCAGTGGCTCGACGCCGAGAAAGCGGCGCTGAGCGGCCGGGTCGTTCGCGATCTCCTCGGCCGTCGTCTCCGTGGCGATCTGCCCGGTCATCATCACCAGCTGCCGCTCGGCCAGCGACGTGGCGACGCCTAGGTTCTGCTCCACGACGAGGAGGCCCATCCCTGCGGCGGCGAGCTCCTTGATGGTCCGGACGAGGTCCTCGATGATTGTCGGGGCGAGGCCCTCCGACGGCTCGTCCATCACGAGCACGCGCGGATTCGTGACGAGGGCTCGGCTGATGGCGAGCATCTGCTGCTCCCCGCCCGAGAGCGACGTCCCGCTCACCTTGCGGCGCTCCGCGAGGCGCGGGAAGAGCTCGTACACGCGGTCGGCGTTCCACTCGGCCTTCGAGCTCGCGCCCACGATCTCCAGGTGCTCGTCGACGGTGAGCGACTCGAACAGCCGGCGCCCCTGGGGCACGTAGCCGATCCCCGCGCCCGCCACCTTGTAGGCGGGCTTGCCGAGCAGCTCCTGGCCGTCGAGCCGCACCGAGCCGGTGGCCCGGCCGAGCAGGCCGGCGATCGCCAGGCACAGCGTCGACTTGCCCATGCCGTTGCGGCCGATCAGCGCCACGGGCTCGGCGCCCATGCTGAAGCTGACTCCCTGCAGGACGTGGGCGGTCCCGTAGTAGCCGTGGAGGTCCTCCACCGCCAGCAGCGGCTCGCTCATGCGTGGCTCCCGAGGTAGAGGGCATGCACGGTCTCGTTCGCCCGGATCTCGGCAGGGGTCCCTTCCACGATCACCCGCCCCTCGTGCATCATCGTGACCCACTCGGCCACGCGCAGGGCCACGTCCATGTCGTGCTCGATCAGGATCAGCGTGATCTCGGGATCGAGCGCCAGCAGCATCTCGGTCAGGATTCCGCGCTCGGCGCGCGACAGCCCCGCGGCGGGCTCGTCGAGCATCATCAGCTTGGGCTGCGCGGCACGCGCCATCCCGACCTCGAGCTGCCGCTGCTCTCCGTGTGACAGGTCGGCGACCATCACGTCCAGCCGGTCGCCGAGCCCCGCCGTCTCCGCCATCGCGCGGGCCTCGTCGCGGATGTCCGCGTCCGCCTTCGTCTTCACCAGCCGGAGGTGCCCGTCCTGCACGCCCAGCACCGCCAGGTACAGGTTGTCCTCCACGCTGAGGCCTCCGAACAGGCGCGAGGTCTGGAACGTGCGGGACAGCCCCATGCGGGCGCGGGTTCGGGCGGGCGCCGCGGTGACGTCCCGCCCGAACAACTCCACGGTCCCCGCGGTCGGCGGGAACTCCCCCGAGATCAGGTTGAACAGAGTGGTCTTCCCGGCGCCGTTCGGCCCCAGGATCGCCCGCCGCTCACCGGCGCCGACCTCGAGGTCGACGCCGGAGACGGCCACGACGCCGCCGAAGCGCCGGCCGATCCCCCGCAGGTGGAGGATCGGCTCGGCGCGCTCGGCGGATTGCGCTACGGCGGACATCAGCCCCCGAAGGAGACCTCCTCCGCCTGCCCCACCCAGGCGGGGGGCTCGCTTTTCTCGCACTTCGGGTTCTCGCGATCGGGCGCCGGCGTCTCGGGGCTGAAGAACCCGCCGAAGGTCTGATCGACCTCCGGGATCCGCGCGAACGTCTCGACGTCCGCAACGCCGTCACCCGTCTTGTCCTTGACGATCCGCTTCACGAAGATGTTGCTGATCGCCTGGCGGTTCTCGTCCAGCTTGACGTCGCCGTAGGGCGCCTCGTCGCCCGAGAGCGTCACATCGGCGAGCGCCTCCTGCAGTGGCTTCTGATCGGAGATGTCTCCGTTCACCGCCTCGAGGCCCTTGATGAGGGCCTGCGTGCCGGTGTAGTACCCGTACGTGAAGACCGACGGCCCGAGGCCCGCGATCTCGTCACCGTACGACCCACGGAGCCGGTCCAGGTAGGCCGTGACCTCCGGGTCGTCGGAGTCACCGGCCGTCATCGCCGCCGTCGTACCGCCGATCAGCTGGTTGCCGACCTCCTTCAGGACCAGCGGGTCGTCCCAGAAGACGTTGCCCATCATCCTGTCGGTGTCGACCTCGCCCACCTGCTGGCGGTACTGCTTGATGAAGTTGATCAAGCCCGACCCGCCGATGCCGACGTAGAGACCGTCGACGTCGTCCGGGATCTGCGAGATGTAGGACGAGTAGTCCTTCTCCCCGAGCGGTGCCCAGATCCTCTCGGTGATCCGGCCTCCGATCGCGCAGTACTCGGCCACGAAGCCGGCCAGCGACGTGTACGGGAACGAGTAGTCGTCGCCGATGATCGCCGCCGTCCTCCAGCCCAGCTCGTTGTAGGCATGGTCGCCGAGGCCTGCCGACCACTGCGCACCGTCCGGGTGGTAGCGGAAGAAGTTCGGCGCCTGGACCTTCAGCGTCGAGTCCTGCGCGCCGGCGATCCCGTTGATGAACGTTTTGTCGGGATGCTCCTTCGCGTAGTTCGCCACGGCGATGCCCTCGTCGCCCGACAGCGGCCCGACGAGGATGTCCGCGTCCTCCTGCTCCATCAGGCGGCGCGTCTCCTCGATGGCCTTGTCGGCGGTGTCGTCGGCGCAGCCGTACCCCACCACCTCGATGTTCTTACCGGCGACCTTGGCGCCGGTGACTCCGTCGCTCGGCTTCTCGCTCTCGGGCTGAGCGCCGGCCTTGTCGATCAGCGCCTGGTTGAAGCCCGAAGCGGTCGCCTCGAAGAAGGACCCGAAGGCGCCCTCGCAGTCGGACAGGAACCCGACCTTTATCGTGCCGCCGCCTCCACCGTCCTCCTGCTGGGCGGCCTCGTCTCCGCCCCCTCCGTCGTCGTCATCGTCGTCGCCACAGGCGGTGACGACGAGCGCCAGCGCGAGCATGGCGCCTATCAGCGCCAGCAGCCGTCTGCTCCTCACTTGTCCTCCTCCTCGTGTCGCTTCACGTTCGTTCCGCCTTTCAGTTGGTGCCGTCCCCGGCGGCACCGGCCGGTGATGGAGTCGCCACCGCTCCCGGAGGCCCCCGTCTTCGGTTTCCGAAGAACTCGCGCCCTCGTTCCCACAGACCGACGAGGCCGCCGGGCGACACCAGCACGATCACCAGGAAGACGACGCCGAGGATCGTGTTGAACCGCTCCGGCCCGAGCACGTCGCCCACCCTGGGCGTCCACTCGCGCGAGTAGTTGTCGATCAGCGCGTAGGTCAAGGCGCCGACCCAGGCGCCCTCGAGCCGGTACAGCCCTCCGATGACCGCGATGATGAGGACGTCGATCGTCTGCGCCAGGTTGATCGAACCTGGCGAGATGCGGCGGTTGTACCAGACCGACAGGATCCCGGCGATTGCCGCGACGAAGGCCGCCAGGCCGAAGGCGAGGATTCGGTGCCGAGTCACGTCGAAGCCCAGCGCGCGCATGCGGTTCGGCTCGTCGCGCAGGCCCTGGAGCGTCAGGCCGAAGGCCGTCCGCGAGGCGTAGCGCAGCCCGACGAACACCAGGATCGCGACGACGAGCGTCGTGTAGTACAGGCGGGTCGGGTCCTGGCCGGGCGCGCCTACGA
>JBKGUS010000596.1:0-5296 GCA_046462295.1 Thermoleophilaceae bacterium
GATCGGGGAGGACAGGTAGAGCGCGCGCTTCGCGCGGCGGCGCCCCCGCGTCCATCGCGGCGGCGCGGGCCGGGGAGCGGCGAAGTCGCGCAGCAGGAGGTTGACGCGCACGGGATCTCGCGCGTGCGGGCAGTGCCCGGAGCCCTCCATCGGAACGAAGCTCCCGCCGGTCACATCCGCGAGCTCCTCGCCCACGACGGCGGGGCGGACCGCGTCGTCCGTGCCGTGGATCACGAGGACGGGACACGAGATCCGGCGGCACAGGCGCTCGAACTCGTCGCGGTCGTGCAGCTCGCGCCCGAGGTAGGTGAGCGCCAGGGTCTCGGGCGTGGTCTCCAGCCCCCAGCCCACGCAGTCCTCGATCTGCTTGGTCGAGTGGGGCTCGGTGAAGACCTTGCCGAAGAAGAACTCCAGGAAGTCGCGGTAGTTCTCGAGCCAGTAATGGCGGTTGTACTTGCCCCACCCCTCGTAGGACTCCTGCGGCTCGTCGAACGGCTGCGTCGTGCGGGCGAGGTGCTGGGCGAGCGGCGCGGCGGGTGCGATGAAGACCGCGCCCTCCACGCGCTCGGGGTGCTCCGCAGCGAGCAGGGCGCCCCAGAGCACGGCGGCCGACAGCCCGACGAGGACGGCGCGCTCGGTGCCCGTGGCGTCCATCACGGCCAGCGCGTCCGCCGCGAACTCGCGCTCGGCGTACGCCTCCACCGCGGTCGGTCGGTCCGAGCGGCCGTTGCCGCGCCCGTCGAACGCGACCACTCGCGCGTGGCGGGCGAGGTACGGGATCTGCGACTTCCAGTGGCGCGAGTGGATGATCGACCACGTAGGCAGCATCAGGAACGTCGGCTCTCCCGTGCCGTACACCTCGTAGAAGACGCGAACGCCTTCGCGCTCGACGTAGCCCTCCTCGTCGGGGTAGCGGGCGCGTGTCTGTTCGCGCGCGGGGGCGGCCGCGTCGACGGTCGTCATCCTGACTCCTTCCTCTGCAGCCAGTCGTCGATCCACTGGAGCAGGTCTGCCTGTCCGGTCTCGATGCCCGACAGGCGTTCGAAAATGATGCCCTGGTTGAACGTGATCACGAGCGAGACGAGCGCGCCCAGGGGCATGGGGATTCCGTACCGCTCGCGCGGCTCGGCGAGCGCCTCTCTCAGCACAGCGCGCCACTCGCCGTTGACGTGGGCGACGCGCTCACGCAGCTCCGGGCGGTTCCACGCCAGCGCCTGCAGCTCGTACCAGACCTTCTGGTATTCGCGGTCGGATTCGAGATAACGCATCGCCGTGCGCCACTTCTCGACGAACGGAACGTCCGGCGCCTCGTACATCCCGCGCTGGCGCGCGATCATCCGCTCGGTGAACCGCTCGAGCACGCGCGCGAGCAGGTTCTCCATCGAGCCGAAGTAGTAGTGGACGAGGCCGTGGTTCGCGCCCGCCTCCTCCGCGAGCGCCCGCGTGGTGATGCCGGCGTGGCCCACGCTGACGAGGAGCCGCTCTGCGGCGTCGAGGAATGCCTCCTCGGTGTCTTGGCGGGCCAGCGATGCGGAGGCCATGCAATCGCCCTCCTTAGACGGTCGACTAAGGCATTCGACCAAACTCGATCGGCGCTGTCAAGGGAAGCGGGAGGCGGACGTAAACCCTCTGCGTCGAACACACAGCGCCGCCTCCCCACAAGGGAACCCAACCGCCGACAGGACCCGCCGCGACTGATCCGCTTCGGCGGAAGCGACCCCTATTGGGGACGCGCGCCCATCCGGGCGCGCCGCTCGCTTGATCAGGCGGGGTGCTGCGATGCGCGGCGGTCCTGCCAGCGGCCGTACACGTCGCGCCAGATGAGCATCAGCGGGAACGCGATCGCCACCGCCGTGAACGCGTACCACTCGTCAGGCACGAGCTGAGCGGCGATCACGAGTCCGATGAGCGCGGGCGCTAGGGCGAGAAGCAATGGCGCGCGTTCGCGCTCTGATAGCGCACTCCTGGTGCCGCGTGAGCGGCCAGCCGCCACGACCGCAGCTATCACGGCTGCCAGCGTGAGCACGGCCTCAAGCACGCCCGACGTGGCCAACGCAACGAGCGCCAGCACCGCGAGTAGGCACAGCCAGCCGGCGATCTCCGTGAGCAGTGGCTTCGAGAACCATCGCTTCGGGCGCATGATCGCGGCAAGTCTACGGCCCGGGCTGCTGCGTCGCGTGACGATGTCGTCAAAGGAGATCGCGGCACATCGCCGAGTGCTCCTGCAGCAAGTCCGACATCTGGCTCCAGGTGCAAACCTCGGACCTCGAGCGCGCGATGGCTCATCTGAAAAGCGCTGGCGTGCCGGTCCGGGACGAACTCGAGCCGCTCGGCGACTTTCTCGGGCACTGGATCTCGGATCCGGCGGGGAACGTGCTGCTCGTTTCGCAGGCCGGCGTCGAGTCGTCGCTGATCGCGCCCTAGCCGACCGCCGGCTCGATCCGGCCCCGCACCTCGCCCAGCGGGTCGCCGCGCAGCACGACCTCGTCGCCGTCCTCCAGGAACGTCCGGGTCGAGCCGTCCGGCAGCTCGATCGGCTCCGACGCGTTCCAGGACAGCTCGATCAGGCTGCCCCGCTCCTCCCGCGAGGGCCCCGAGATCGTGCCGGTGGCGAGCAGGTCGCCGGTGCGGAGCGACGCGCCGTTCGCGGTGAGATGCGCGATCTGCTGCGCGACCGACCAGTACAGGTAGCGGGTGTTCGTCCGGGCGATGACAGTTCCGTTCAGCTCGACGGAGAGCGGGATGTCGAACGCCCACGGCTCCTCGCGCAGGTAGGGAAGCGGCTCCGGCTCTTGGGGCTCGGCGGCCGGCACGCGGCGATCGGCAAGCTCGGAGAGCGGCACGACCCAGTGCGACACCGACGTCGCGAACGACTTCCCCAGGAACGGCCCCAGCGGCTGGTACTCCCACCCCTGGATGTCGCGCGCGGACCAGTCGTTCACCAGCACCATCCCGAACACGTGGTCGAGCGCCCGCTCGACCGGGACCGGCTCGCCCAGCCGGCTCGGCACACCGATCACGAACCCGGCCTCGAGCTCGATGTCGAGACGCACGCTCGGACCAAACGAGGGGCCATCAGAGCCTGGCGGCCGGCGCTGGCCGGACGGACGCCGCACCGGCGTCCCGCTCGGCACGACCGTCCCCGCGCGTCCGTGGTACCCGACCGGCAGCCACCGCCAGTTCGCGAGCAGCGGCTCCGCATCCGGCCGGAGCATCCGCCCCAGGTTCGTGGCGTGGGCGAGCGACGAGTAGAAGTCGACGTAGTCGGCGACCTCGAAGGGCATCGCCAGCGAGGCGGCGGACCCGAGTTCGTAGCCGCGCTCGACCCTCGAAGAGGTCGCCTCCCAGAACTCCGGCCCGCGCGCCATGAAGCCGTTCAAGGACGACGAGTCGAACACGGGGTCCAGCCCGGACAGGTCCACCACCCGCCCGTCGACGCGGGCGCACACGCCCCCGTCGTCCAGCACCCCGTACGCCAGCGTCACGACAGCACCCCCAGGGCGCGGAGATCGTACACCGGTTCCCGCCACGAGCACGACCCGAAGCCCTTGAAGAGCGCCGAGCGTGTCGCGCGCACCTCGTCGGCGGTCAGCGAGGACAGCGGCAGGTCGTCGAGCGACTCGGCCGAGAGCAGCTCGGCAACCGCGTCCAGGCCCTCGCGCGCCCGTGCCGCCGCGCACAGGAAGTTCAAGAAGCCGTGCTCGGACCCGCGTCGGAGCGGATGGTGCAGCCCCGCAGTCGCCTTCATCGGCGCCCGCGCCGTCCAGCACGAGACCATCACGAGCGCCACCTGCTCGACCTCGGGAACCGACTCTCCACCGCAGCGCAGCTTCACCCGCCCGCCCACGGCGGCGATCGCCCCGACCGTCGCGGGGATCGAGTCGCGCCAGCTCGCGTCGAGCACGAGCTCGTAGTAGATCTCGTCGCTCCACTGGCTCAGCTCCGTCGCGAGGCGGAGCAGCTCGCGCGAGTCGGGCCGGGCCCGGTCGAGCCGAAGCTCGATCGCCTCGGCCGGCGCCTCGAGGGCCCCGTCCAGCACCACGCTGACCGGCGCGTCCAGCCCGTCCAGCTCCCCCCGCCGGGTGGCCGGGCACACGAAGCGGTCGAGCATCCAGGCGTACGGGCTCGTCCGCGCCGCCCGGTCCTCCGCCAGCGCCTCCTCCATGCTCATGCTGGCGGGCGGGAACAGCGCGGCGTGGTCGATCAGCCGCCCGAGCAGCGCGCGGCGTACGTCCTCCTCCACCGGCGCCCTAACCGCGGACGACCTGGCTTCCGGGCACGATGTCGTCGCGCCCGTCGGACCAGCGCACCCACGCCTTGTGCCCGCCGTCGTAGTCCGGCGCCCACAGCACCAGCGTGGCGTCCTCGTCCCACACCTTGCAGGGCTCGCTT
Organism: Thermoleophilaceae bacterium; assembly: GCA_046462295.1. Classification (GTDB taxonomy): domain Bacteria; phylum Actinomycetota; class Thermoleophilia; order Solirubrobacterales; family Thermoleophilaceae; genus JACVRW01. Next base: position 4,393 of record JBKGUS010000596.1, read on the forward strand.
CCCTCCTGGTCCAGCCCGCGCCAGAGGCGGACGAACGCGTTCCGCTCCCACTCGTCGCCGATCGTGGTGGGGTCGGTGTGGCCGGGGTGCACGCGGGTCTCGTGCGGCAGCCCCATCAGCACGTCCATGATCGAACGCCGCAGGTCCTCGAAGCTCGTCGAGCCCGGCGCCCGCACGCCGCCCACCGAGCCCTTGAAGAGCGTGTCGCCGGTGAACACGTCGGTGCCGTTCACGACGAAGTTGAGCATGCCGGCGGTGTGGCCCGGCGTGTGGAGCGTCTCGATCGTGAGGCCGCCCGCGGACAGCGTGTCGCCGGGCTCGATCGTGCGGTCGACGCCGCCCAGCTCCTCCGCCTCCAAGGGATGGGCCAGCCGCTCGACCCCCTCCCACGCGGAGGCCTCGGCCACGTGGTCATGGTGGTGATGCGTGAGCAGCAGCATCTGCACGTCGAGGCCGAGGCGCTCGGCGGCCTCCACCAGGGGCGCGCAGGGCCCGCCGGCGTCGATCACGACGGCGCTCCCGCCCTCCTCGTCGCCGACGAGGTAGGTGTTCGACAGCCAGTCGTCCTGCATCGATCGTTCGATGATCATCGGCTCGGAGCCTAGTATCCGGCCGCCGTGGACGACCTGCGCGCCCAGTTCCCGGTGCTCGAGCACCTCGCCTACCTCAACGCCGGGTCGAACGGCCCGGTGCCCCAGCCGGCGCTCGACGCCGTCAGCGAGTCGCTCCGGTGGCAGGCGACCGAGGGCCGCGGCGACAAGGCCCACTTCGAGGAGAACGCCGAGCGCATCGACCACCTGCGCGCGCGCATCGCCGCCCTGCTCGGCTGCGAGAGCGCGGAGCTCGCGCTCACGGGCTCCACCACCGACGGCGTGAACGCGGTGCTGAACGCGCTCGACCTCGG
>JBKGUS010000597.1:0-3005 GCA_046462295.1 Thermoleophilaceae bacterium
CCTCTCCGGTTGAGTCGACTCGAGACTCCGTCACGGCCGCCATGTGCGCAAGCCGCGAAGCGCGTCGTGCCTCATTTCCCGAGAGTACGAGCGGCTGGCAAGCCGCACGTCGAGGCAGGGAGTGCCTAGCCACCGGCGCAATGGCCCCGGCAGACGCCAATGTCGAGTGGATCGGGTACTTCACTGAGCCTTCCCTTGAGTCTCTGGTCGCTCATGACCGGGGCATTCGTTCAGCACGCAACGAGGCTTATCCGGGAACTGCTTCGTGATCGTCCGGCCCCCGACCTGAACGACGTATCTCGCGCCTAGCCTCAGTCCTTCCTGCCATTCAACCTCCTCGAGTACGCGGACAAGATGAGCATGGCCCATGGCCTCGAAACTTCGGGTGCGCTTGTGGACCAATGCTCACTGAGTACGACGATGCCGGCGGACGTCAAGCTCTGGTTCCGTCAGCGCGTTGACATTTGCTGCAGGTCTCAGCTGTGATCCCGTGCGATTGCGCGAAGGCGGTACCCGCCGGGGTACGTGAGGTTAGGCTCCCGTCCCTGATGTCCTGATAGCCGATGCACCCGTCGGAGCGAGCGTCCGACTAATGAGCGGAATCCGATATCTGATCACCGGCGGAGCGGGGTTCATCGGCAGCCACCTTGCAGAAACGCTCCTCGAACGTGAACAGGAAGTCCATGTCCTGGATGACCTCTCCACGGGGTCGATCGGGAACATCCGGCACCTGAAGGCCCGGACTGGCTTCGAGTACACGATCGACTCGGCGGACAATGCGCGGCTTGTTGCCGAGCTGGTGGACGAGGCTGATGTCGTTTACCACTTGGCTGCCGCCGTCGGTGTCGAGCTGATCGTGGATAGCCCTGTCCGCACGATCGAGACCAACGTGCACTGCACAGAGATCGTCCTGGCCGCGGCCAACAAGAAGAAGAAGCCGGTCTTCGTCGCCTCCACCAGCGAGGTCTACGGCAAGAGCGGCGACGTGCCTTTCCGTGAGGACGGAGACCTCCTGCTGGGGCCGACCAACACGGGTCGCTGGTCGTATGCGTGCTCCAAGGCGATCGACGAGTACCTCGCGCTCGCGTATTGGAAGGAGCGCCGCTTGCCAGTGGTGATCGGGCGGCTCTTCAACACGGTCGGCCCGCGCCAGACCGGTCGCTACGGGATGGTCGTGCCCTCGTTCGTGCGCCAGGCGCTCGCGGGTGAGCCGATCAGGGTCCACGGAGACGGGCGGCAGCGCCGCTGCTTCTGTCACGTGAAGGACGTGGTGCGCGCCATGGCCGATCTCATGGAGACCGACCAGGCGGTGGGACAGGTGTTCAACATCGGAAGCACCGAGGAGATCACCATCCTGGACCTCGCGCACCGGGTACGGGAGGCATGCGGGTCGGGTTCCGAGATCCGTCTGGTGCCCTACGAGGAGGCGTACGAAGCGGGATTCGAGGACATGCGCCGGCGCATTCCGGACATCACCAAGATCGAGCAGCTGCTTGGGTGGCTTCCCACGAGGACGCTCGACGGGGTACTCGAGGACGTGATCGAGTCCCAGAGAGCGCCCGAGGCGCTCGCACAGAGCGCGTGATCGGGACGGCGGGCACCGGCGAGCGGGAGAGTCCGCTTGCCCGATGAAGCCCGCCTGATCGCGGCCTTCGTCCTCGCCCTCGGCGCGGCCTTTGCCGCCACGCCGGCTGCCATTGCCGTCGCCGGGCGCATCAACTTCCATGACCGGCCCGTTGGCTACAAGCGCCATGCCCGACCCACCCCGTATCTGGGCGGCGCCGCGGTGTTGGGCGGCTTTCTTGTCGCGGCGGCGCTGCTTGGGGGCGAGTTCGCGCGCCTTTCGCCGATCGTCGCGTGCTCGTGCGCGTTGTGGGCGCTCGGCACACTCGACGACCGCGTCGGCCTCGCCGCCTGGCCTCGGGTAAGCGCCGAGTGCATCGCCGCTATCGTGCTTTGGAGCACGGGGCTCGGCTGGAACGTCTTCCCCGGAAACGCGGTGGATCTGGCCCTGACAGTCGTCTGGGTGGTCGGGCTCGTCAACGCCTTCAACCTGATCGACAACATGGATGGCGCGGCGGCCACGCTCGCCGCTGTGACCTCGGTTGCGATCGGTGCGCTCGCCTTGCTCGAGGGAGACGTGCCGCTCGCGATTCTCGTGTTCGGGCTCGCGGGCGCCTGCGTCGGCTTCCTGCCCTACAACCTCGCCTCGCCGGCGCGCATCTTCCTAGGCGATGGCGGGAGCCTCCCGATCGGCTTCGTGGTCGCTGCAGCTCTCATGGCGCTGCCGATAGCGCCGGAGCTCGGCTTCGAGCATGTCTTGGTCGCGATCCTGCTGGCGGGCGTGCCGGTGCTCGACACCACCCTCGTATCGATCTCACGACGCCGAGCGGGCCTCTCGATCCTGACCGGGGGGCGCGATCACCTCACGCACCGTCTACGCACACGCCTCGGCACCGCCCGGACGGTGGCTCTGACGCTCGCCTTGGTTCAGGCGGGGCTAGGGGCGATCGCGATCGGGGTGGTGCGGCTCGGCCAGGGATCCGTGCTCGCGGCCTGGTCGATCTGGTTCGTCGTGGCGGCGGCGGCGGTCGTCCTGCTCGAGAGCAGCTCGTGGGCGCCGGCGCGCGAGCCGGCGCCCAGGCCGGCTCCGAAGGCGCCGGCGGGAGCCACCGCCGCGGCTAGCGGGCGTAGATCTTTCGCGCCCTCGCCCGTCGAGGTCGTGCTCATCGTCTTCATTGCCGTCTCCTGCGGGCTGAGCCCGTTCCTCTACGGCTTCTACGACATCTCGGTGTGGGGGCCGATCGCGCTCGGCATGCTCGCCGCGCTGCTTGGCCTCTTGATCGCCCGGCCGGCCGTGCCCCGCCGGGCCGCCCTCGTGGCCGGCGGCGCACTCGCCGGGCTGTGGCTCTGGGCGCTCCTCTCGACCGGGTGGTCCGAATCGGCCGACCAGGCGATGACCGAGGCGAACCGCTGGCTGCTGTATGCCGCACTTTTCGGTGTGC
>JBKGUS010000598.1:0-6217 GCA_046462295.1 Thermoleophilaceae bacterium
CGGGCGGCGCGGCCGCCCATGTCCGTGCCGGGGCTTCCGCGGCCGCGCCGGCCGCTTCACCGAGAGCACCTTCGCCCCGCGCCGCAGGTGTCCGATCACCGGCGCCGCGCCGTCCACCATCACGCTCGCCTCGGCCACCGACCGGCCCCCGTGCGGGTCGTTCACGCGCACGCGCACCGTCGCCGGCCCGTGCGTCGCGAAGCTCCGCGACGCCGTCGCGGTTCCCCCTGAGCCCGTCTCGAAGCCTCCGTCTCCGTCGAGATCCCACTCGTAGACCAGCGGCAGCTGCTCCGGGTCGCCCGAGCCCGACGCGTCGAGCTGCACGACCCGCCCCGCGGCGACCGCGGGCGGCAGCGCGAGCGCGGCCGCCGGCGGGCGGTTCACCACCACCGCGATCCCGAGCGGGTGGTTGAAGAGCTCCCCGGCGCGCACGAGCGACTGGGCGCCGCTCTCCGGGTCCACGCGGACGATCCCGCCCTCGCCGTCCGGGCCGGCGCTGAAGTCGCTCACGAGCATCGCTCCGCCGGGGTCGAAGGCGACCCGCTCGGGGGTCACTAGGACGTCCTGCGGACCGTTCGGCGTCAGCAGGAGCTGCCCGAGCCCCAGCCGATCGAGCAGGACGAGCCCGCCGCCCGCGCCGCACTCGTTCGCGACGACGATGCCGCCGTCCGGCCGCACCGCCAGCCCGAGCGGCCAGGCGATGTGCCCGGCGCTGCTGAGCCTCGCCTGGTCACCCGTCACCGGATCGACGCGCACCACCTTGCCCAGCGCCGAACAGAGGAGGGGAAGCGAGGCGGGCGACTCCCGGTTGGACACCACGAGCTTGCCGTCGGCCTCGATCGCGATGCCGAACGGCAGGTCGAGCTCCCGGCGGCCCGGTGCCGCGGAGCGCTCGGTGACGAGCGTCTGGGCACCCGTGCGCGGGTCCACCCGGATCACGGCGCCGTCGTTGTCGGGCGCGCGGTTGTCGACCACGTAGATCTGGCCGTCCGGCGCCACCGCGATGCCGGCCGGGTCGAAGAACTCGCCGCCGCTCGACACGAGGCTCTGCACGCCCGTGAGCGGATCGACCCTGATCACGGCGCCGTCCTTCCGGTTGGGCTCGCCGAGGTCTGCGACGACCAGCTTGCCGTCGGGCTCGACCGCCAGGTCGTACGGGCGCCGGAACAGGTTCCCCTGCGGCCCGTTGCGGGAGACCTCCACGAGCGAGCCGGTGCCCGGCTCGGTGCGGAGGATCACGGCGCCGGTGGAGAAGCTGTTCGCCGTGTAGACCACGTACGGATCGCCCGGCGCGGCGACGGCCGTCCCGGACATCAGCGTCACCGCGAGCAGTGGCAGCAGGAGGAGGAGGATGCGCTTCTGGCGCATCACCATCGAAGGTAGCGCCGCGCTCGCACGCGTCAACCGCTGGTCGAACCCATTCACGCACCTATGTAATCGGCAAAACGGGCGACTTCGACAGTGGGAACTTCGGCTTTACATGAACGCCGGGCCGCGCCGGACCAGGTTGGCGTACAGCGCGTGCTGGATCGTGTCGCGCACGCGCTCGGTCAGCTCGAGCACCGCGGCGCGGTCGCCGGCTGCCTCGGGGCCCAGGTGTGCGGTCTCGATCGGCTCGCAGAATTCGATCCGCCAGCGCGACGGCAGCGGGATCGCGCCGAGTGGGCCGAGCCACGGGAAAGTGGGCGTGACCGGGAAGAAGGGCGCGCCGATCAGTCGCGCCAGCACCGGAACGTCGGCCAGCTTGGGGTAGATCTCCTCGCTCCCGACCACCGCCACGGGCACGATCGGCGCACCGGCGCGCAGGGCGATCTCCACGAAGCCGCCGCGGCCGAAGCGCTGCAGCCGGTAGCGCTGTGAATACGGCTTCCCCGTGCCCTTGACCCCCTCCGGGAAGACGGCGACCAGCTGGTCCTGCTCGAGCAGCCTGAGCGCGTTGTAGGGCGAGGCCACCACGCCGCCGACCTTGCGGATGAAGACCGACACCCAGGGCAGGTCGAAGGCCCAGTTCAAGACCATGAAGCGAGGGTGGCGCGGCAGCGGGTGCTCGCGCAGCAGCGCGACCGAGATCATCGTGGCGTCCCACGGCAGGATGCCGGCGTGGTTGGCGGCCAGCATGGCGCGGCCATGGGCCGGGAGGTTCTGCACGCCTGTCACCTTCACGCGCCACCAGCGGTCGTAGAGGAAGCCGAAGAAGGGCTCGACGAGCTCCGTGAAGCGCTCGTCGAAGCCCCACTCGTCCTCCGGGTAGTCGCCCTCCAGGCGGCGCATGACCCGCTGGGCGGTGTGGCGGGCGTCGCGCGGAAGAGCAGCCGCTCCGCGCGTCACGGCGTCGGGCAGCTCGAGGCCGGCGTCGAGGCCCTCGCGGACGCGGCGCATGAAGGCGACCGCGGCCTCGATGCCGCCCGGCTCGCTCACGCAGCCCTCGCCCGGCTCCGCCGGGCCACCCAGTCCTGCACGGCCGCCAGCGTCGAGTAGCGCGGCTCGTGCCCGACCTCCTCCCCCAGGCGCCGGATGTCCACCGCACGGCCGTAGCGCAGCAGTCGCCGGAAATCGTCCGAGTAGGCCCCGAGCCCGAGGCGGCGCGCCGCCTCGGTGAGCGGCCCGAACAGCGGGCCCGCGATGGGGAACGGCGGCCGGCCGGCCAGGCGGATCATGCGGCCGAGGCCGATCGTGCCGCGCCCGGCCACGTTCACCGCGCCGCGCACGGGGTTCCTGATCGCGGCCAGGAGCGCCTCCAGCGCGTCGTGTTCGTGCACGAGCTGGATGCGCGGGTCGAAGCCGAGGTACGTGGGGCAGGCCGGCTGGGAGAGGTAGCGGGTGATCTGGGTGTCGAGCGAGGGGCCGATCGCCGGCTGGTAGCGGAGCATCGTGCAGGTCACCTGAGGCCGGCGGCGGCTGAAGGTCTCGAAGTAGTTCTCGATCTCGGCGACGTCGCGCTGGAAGCGGGTGCGCAGGGGGAACAGCCGCGTCATCTCCTCGCCGAGGAACTGGGGGGCGTGCGGCTCGGCGCCGTAGATGCCGGCGGAGCCGCGGATGACGATCGACTGGATGCTGGGCACCCGTTCGCAGGCGGCGAGGAGCTGTAGCGACCCGATCACGTTGATGTCGTGCATCGCCCGGGATGACAGGCCCGGTCCCGGCTGGCGGACGATCTTGTTGTGGACGACCGTGCCCGGCGCCGCCTCCTTGATCAGGCGCGCGATCTCGGGATCGCGGATGTCGGCGTCGTGGAGCTCGGTGCGCCCGAGACCGGTCTTGGGGTGCCGCGTGTCGATCCCGATCACCGCCTCGACCTCGGGATCGCGCTCGAGCCGGGCGGCGAGCAGAGTGCCGAGATAGCTCCCGACGCCGGTGATGAGGACCCGCCGAGCGGGCACTAGGAGGAGCGGCGCCCGCCGGAGGGCTTCGCGCCGCCGGAGGGCTTCGTGCCGCCGGAGGTGGTCCGCGTCGCGGCGCCGCCGGAGGATCGCTTCGCGGCGCCGCCGCTCGAGGCCGACCGCTTTCCGCCCGACGGCTTCACCGGCAGCCGCTCCTCGATCTCGTCCAGGCGGCGGCCGATCCGGCGGAGCTCCGCCTTCAGCTCCTGGATGTCCTCCGAGGTGGCCGGCCTGCGCTCCTCGATGGCGCGCCTGCCCCGGGCGAGGCCCGCCTCGGCCCCGCGGCGCAGCTGGTCGACCGTGCCCGCCAGGTCGTCGAGCGCCCCCTGGGTGCGCTCGCGCTGGCGCCCGGCCGAGCCGAGCGTCGCCTGGACCGTTCGCTCGACCGCGTCGCGCAGGTCACCGGGTGTCGAGGGGCGCTTCGCCATCCCAGGCGGAGTCTTCCACACGGCTTTCAAAAACACGCGGGCAGGCGCCGGTTCGCGTCTCACTAGGGTTCGCCGCCGAGTGCCGCTCAAGCACGAGCCCCGCCCGATCCACCTGAAGCCGGCCGCCGACCTCGCCGAGCGGGTGCTGCTGCCCGGTGACCCCCACCGCGCGCTCGCCGTCGCCCAGCACCTGCTCGACGGCCCGAAGATGTTCAACCACAGCCGCGGGCTGTGGGGCTACACCGGCGTCGCCGCCGACGGCGAGCCGCTCACGATCCAGTCCACGGGCATGGGCGGCCCGAGCGCGGCGATCGTGGTCGAGGAGCTGATCGCCCTGGGCGCCCGCCGCCTGGTGCGGATCGGGACGTGCGGCGCGCTCCACGGCGGGCTGGCGCTCGGCGACATCGTGGCCGCCGAGTCGGTGGTGCCCGCCGACGGGACGAGCGCGGCGCTCGGAGCCAACGGCTCGGTGGCGCCGGACGCAGGCCTGCTGTCGCGGTTGCTCGGCGCCGGCGCCCGGCCCGGGACGGTCGTGAGCAGCGACCTCTTCTACGACCCGCGCGAGGGCGTGGTGGCGGGGTGGATGGACCGGGGCGCGGTGGCCGTGGAGATGGAGGCCGCGACGATCTTCCTGGTGGCGGCTCGCCGTGGGGTCGAGGCGGCGTGCGTTCTCGGGGTGTCGGACGTCGTTGGAAAAGAGGCCGGCCTGCGGGCCGAGCCGGAGCAGCTCGAGGCGATCGGGCTTCGGGTGGGAGAGGTCGGCTATGCAGCCGTTGAAGTGCAGCGTTGAGGAGAGCCGCCCGCCGGCGGCCGGTGGACGCTGCGCCCCCGCCGCCGTGGGCCGCAATGAGGGCCGGCGCTACGCCTCGGTGACGGTGAGCCGCTCCTGCGCGCGCGGCACCGGCGCGTCGCTCGGCGTCACCGCCTCGCGGAGCCGGGCAAGGTCGCGAGCGATCTCGTCGAGGCGCCCTTCGATCGCCGCCATCCGGTCCGGCCCGGCGCCCGCCGCGGCGACTCGCTCCTCGAGCCGGTCGATCGCGTCCTCGATGCCCTCCAGCCGCTGCGACAGCGACCTCAGCCGGCGGGTCACGCGCTCGATGTCCGCCGCGGACGGCAGGTTGAGCGCCCCCAGGGCGGCCTCCTGGGCTTGGAGCGCCTTCTCGCGCGCCTCGAAGGCGCGGGCCACGGCGCCGTTCACCACGGGGTTCGCGATCAGCTCCTCGGCGATCTTGCCGAGGGCCTCCTCGCCCTGCCTCGAGAGTTTGTCGACGAAGCTCTCTTCCTGCTCCGGAGCGGCCATCGCGGCGCAGGGTAGCCGATCGATGGCGGCGAGCTTGGCTCCCTTGCGCCAACACACCCCCGAGCACCCGGAAGCTAACCCTCAACTGAAGCTTTACCCACGTTTCAAACCGTGCCGTCTTGGAACAATCGCGACACCCGGCAGGCGGGCGTGCGCACTTGGGGCGCCGAGGCGTGGGGGAGAGAAATTCAAAAGATGGGCAGGGCTGGTCGATACATGGTCGTGATCTCGCACATCCGCCCCCGTCGCGGCGTGCGAGCCGAGCCCTCGCCCACCATTGGACAGATCCCCGTTGCAGACTGAAAAGCCCTCAAGTAGCGTTGCACCCGCGGCAGGCGCCGTAGCCGGCCTGCGCGCGCACGCGGGACGCTCCTCGAGGAGCTCCAAGGGAGGACCTGGTACAGCACGGATGAAGACGCGGCTTCTCACGATCCTGCTTGCGGCAGGCTCCGTTGTCGCGGCCGTCCTCACGGGCGTGAGCATTCCGGCGGCTGCCCAGACGCAGACCGTCCCGGTGCAGACCCCCAGCGGCGAGATCGTCAACGTGCAGGTGGACGTGCCGCCCGGCAGCACCCTGGACGACATCCAGCTCCCGGGCACGCCCGTCGCGCCGCCGCAGCCCACCACTCCCACCACCCCCACGGCGCCGGCTCCGAAGCCGGAGCCTGCCCCGAAGCCGGAGCCGACCACCCCGGCCCCCGCCCCCGAGCCTGGACCCCCGAGCGCCGGCGGCGGGTCGCCGCAGGGTCAGACGAACAGCGGCGAGCGCATTAAGGAGCAGAACGAGAAGATCCGCAAGATCACCGGCGGGGTTGAGGCTCCAGTTGAGGATGAGGGTAAGAAGAAGAAGCAGCGGAACAACCCGCGCGACGAGGACAACGAGCGCGACCGCGACGGCCGCACCGAGCTCCGCAACTCCGACGGCACGCCGACCCCGGGCAACCCCGGCTTCATCGATGCGCTGCCGGGTCCGTCCTCCGTGTCGGGTGTGCCGAACTTCATCATCCGCAAGTTCCGGGTGCCGCCGTTCCTGCTGTCGATCTACCAGGCGGCGGGGATCGAGTACGGGGTGCGCGGGGAGGTGCTGGCGGCGATCAACGAGATCGAGA
>JBKGUS010000599.1:0-2909 GCA_046462295.1 Thermoleophilaceae bacterium
GGACAAGTTCTTGACCACGCGGGCGGAGCTGTCGGACACGATGGCCATGTCGCTCGGCGGCCGGGCGGCGGAGGAGATCGTGTTCGGCGAGGTCACCACCGGCGCCTCGAACGACCTGGAGAAGGTGACCGCCACCGCGAAGCAGATGGTGATGCGCTTCGGCATGTCCGACAAGCTCGGCCCGCGCGTGTTCGGCCACGACCACGGCCAGCCCTTCCTGGGCCGCGAGTTCAGCTCGGAGCCCGACTACTCGGACGAGATCGCCCGCGAGATCGACGACGAGATCCGCCGCATCGTGGAGGAGGCCCACCAGCTGGCGCGCGACATCCTCGAGCAGCACCGCCACAAGCTCGACATGACCTCCGAGATCCTGCTCAAGCGCGAGACGATCGAACGCGAACAATTCATCGAGCTGCTCGACGGCAAGACCGAAGAAGAAGTGTTCGGAGATCGGGTCGAGCTGGAGCGGGTGCCGGTACCGCGGCTCAGGGCAGCCGTCTGAGGTCGTTCCCCTCCACGAGCCAGCCCTTGACGGCGCCGGACGTCATGCCGGCGACAAGCCCATCAGCGATTCACGAACTCCTTCAGCTTGCTCTTGGCGGACTGCTTCATGATGCGGCCGGCCTCGGGCTCGCCCTTCATCAGGGCCTTGGCCATGTGCTTGGCCTGGTCGAGCATGATGTGCGGCGGCAGCGGCGGATACTCAGGATCGGTGATCGCCTCGTAGACGACGGGGCGGTCGGCCGCCAGGGCCTCGTCCCAGGCGCCGGCCACCGTCGGGCGAGTCGACACAGATTCCCTTGAGCCCGAGGAGCTCCGCGTACTTCGCGAAGTTGAATTCGGGCAGGACCTGGGACGCCTCGAGCTTCGGGTCGCCCGCGAGCACGCGCTGCTCCCACGTGACCTGGTTCAGGTCGCGGTTGTTCAGCACCACGACGATCGTCTGCGGGTTGGACCAACTCCTCCACTTGTCCGCGATGTCGATCAGCGAGTTGATGCCGAGCATCTGCATGGCGCCGTCCCCGAGCGCGGCGATCACCGGGCGGTCGGGGTACGCCATCTTCGCCGCGAACGCGTACGGCACGCCGGGGCACATCGTCGCGAGGGTCCCGGAGAGCGCCGCCCTCATGCCCTTGCGCAGCTTGAGGTGGCGCGCCCACCAGTTCGTCGCCGAGCCCGAGTCGGCCGTCAGGATGCAGCCGTCCGGCAGGCGGGGCGAGAGCTCGTGGAAGACGCGCAGCGGGTTGAGTGGCTCTGCGTCGTCCATCGCCCGGTCGGCGAGGATCTGCCACCAGCGCTCGATCTCGTGCTCGATCTCCTCACGCCAGGAGCGGTCCTCCTTGCGCTCGAGGTGCGGAAGCAGCTCCTGCAGGGTGTCCTTGGAGTCGCCGACGAGGCTGACGTCGGCGCCCAGCCTGATCCCGATCAGCCGCGCGTCGAGGTCGATCTCGACGACCTTCACCTGTCCGGGCGGCGGAAGCCACTCGGCGTACGGGAAGCTGGTCCCGATCATGAAGAGCGTCTCGCAGTTCATGACCATCTCGTGGCTCGGCTTCGAGCCGAGCAGGCCGATGGGGCCTGTCACGAAGGGCAGGTCGTCGGGGAGAACGTCGCGTCCGTTGAGCGCCTTGGCCACGCCGGCGCCGAGCCGCTCGGCAAGCTCGACCACCTCGTCGGCGGCATGGGCGGCGCCCTGGCCGACGAGGATCCCCACCTTCTCGGTCCTGTTGAGGAGCTCGGCGGCCTTGCGGATCTCGGAGTCGGGCGGGATCACCCGCGGCCGCCTCTGGCCGTTCACGGACGTGTAGATCACGCCGTGCTCGCGCGGCGGCTCCTCGAAGCTTTCCTCCTGGATGTCCGCCGGGACGATCACGCACGTGACGGAGCGCGACGCCTTCGCGATCTTCACTGCGCGGTCGATCAGCTGGCGGATCTGGCCCGGATGCATGCACGTCTGCACGAACTCCGAGGCGACGTCCTTGAAGAGCGTGTTGAGATCGACCTCCTGCTGGTAGTTGGCGCCGAGCGAGAAGGTCTTCTGCTGGCCGATCACGGCGACGACGGGCTGGTGGTCGAGCTTCGCGTCGTAGAGCCCGTTGAGCAGGTGGATCGCGCCCGGGCCCGACGTCGCCATGCACACGCCCACCTCGTCGGTGAGCTTCGCGTGCGCGGTCGCGGCGAACGCCGCGATCTCCTCGTGACGGGTCTGCACGAAGTCGAAGTCCGCCTCGTGGAAGGCGCCGAGGAAGCCGTTGATGCCGTCCCCGGGATATCCGTACAGCCTCTCGATGCCGTGCTCGCGCAGCCGCTCGAGTGCGAAGTGCGCGACGGTTCCTGACTGTCCCTTGGGCATGCTCGTCGACTCCTCCTAATCGCTTGGGAAGGCGATCGTGGTCATCAGTGCGTTCTCGGCCTGCCGGGAATCGAGACGCGTGTGCTGCACGACGACGGGAACGTCCGACTCGATGACGCTTGCGTAGTCCTCGCCACGCGGGACCGGCTCGGGGTCGTCCAGTTCGCGATTTCGGCGGGCATGTGGACGCCGCTACCCGAGGCAGTCCCGCTTCCGCACCGGCTGTCAGCTTGCCAACAGGGGGGTGCGCGGTCCGTGGTGGAGCGGTTTCTGCGGTACGGCATGCGCATGGGCTACCGGCGCGGCGGCGCGCTGGTCGGCGCCAACGTCTCGTACGCACTGGGCGCGCCGGCTGGTCGGAGGCGGGCGCTCGAAGCGCATGCTCGAGTGGTCCAGGGACCAGCTTCGGGTACGCGGCCGCATCGCTCGTGGCGTTCGCGGTCGCGGCCCTGGTGGGCGGCGTGGGGGAGGTGTGGCGGCGCTACACCGAGCGCGGTGGGGGGGACGAACGTACGCGAGGTGACCGGCGGGGTTTGCGGCGGGGAGAGGCGGCAAC
>JBKGUS010000600.1:0-14396 GCA_046462295.1 Thermoleophilaceae bacterium
TGATCGGGCAGAAGCTCGGCGACTACGTCATCACCGAGTCCGGCTTCGGCTCGGACATGGGGATGGAGAAGTTCTTCGACATCGTCTGTCGCAACGGAGGGATCACGCCGTCGGCGGTCGTGTTGGTGGCGACCGTGCGGGCCCTGAAGCACCACGGGGGCATCGAGGACGATCCGCGGGTTGAGCCGTCGGCCGGGCTGAAGGCGGTGGAGGAGGGAGCGGCGAACCTGCGTCGCCATCTGGCGATCGTGAAGACGTTCGGGCTGCCGTGCGTGGTGGCGGTCAACCGCCGACCGGGCGACACCGACGAGGAGGTCGAGCTGGTCAAGCGGCTGGCGCTCGAGGGCGGCGCGTTCGGGGCCGAGGTGAACGAAGGCTTCGAGCGGGGCGGCCCGGGCGCGGCGGACCTGGCGCAGGCCGTGGCCGACGCGTGCGACCAGCCGAGCCAGTTCGAGCTCATCTACGACGACGACGACCCGATCGAGGAAAAGATCGAGAAGGTCGCGAAGAAGGTGTACGGCGCCTCGGAGGTGGTCTTCTACCTGGACGCGCAGCGGCGGATCCGCCAGTACCACGAGGACGGCCTCGACAAGCTGCCGATCTGCATGGCGAAGACGCACCTGTCGCTGTCGGCCGACCCGGCCCTGCTGAACGCCCCGGAGGAGTTCGAGCTGCCGGTGCGTGACATGCGCGCCTACACCGGTGCCGGTTGGCTTGTGCCCCTCTGCGGCGACATCCAGCAGATGCCCGGCCTGGGCAAGACCCCGGCGGCGCTCAACGTGGACATCGACGAAGGGGGCCGGACGGTCGGGCTGTTCTAGGGGGCCTTCGGGCAGTCCTCGGTCGGCTGGGGGGAGGGCTCGCCCGGCTTGGGCGGTGGCGCCTCGGGGATACGGGACCGGCCCAGCAGGTTGCCCTCGCCGTCGAATGCCCGCGCCGAGACGATCGCGCACTGGCCGTCGAACGGCGCGATCCAGAAGCGGCCGTGAAACCCGAGCATGGGCTGGCCGGGAAGGATCCGCGCCTCCATGGGCTTCGCCTCGCCGAAGGTCACCTCGACGCGGCCGACCCGCCGGGCTGCCCGGCCGTAGGCGAAGGTCCCGAGATCGCTGAAGGCGGAGAGGCCGAGGTCGAGCGCCCTGCCGCGCAGCCCTCCGCCACAGCCCTCGCCGCTCGGCCCGGTGTCCTCACCGATGGGCCGGGCGTGGAGCCCTAGGCAGAGCCATCCGCGCCGGCCCCGGCGGGTGAAGAGCGTCCACCGCGCGCTCGCGGTCCGGCCGCGCCCCACGATCAGCTTCGACGCGCCGATCCGGATCGGCGTGCTTGCCCGAATGGGATTCGGCGTGCCGTCCTGCCCGCTCTCGCAGCGCATCCTTGCCACCAGCGTCCAGTCGCCGCGGCCGACCTCGTCGCGGCGGGGGGTCCAGGTGAAGCGGAAGCGCCCGCGCATGCCGACTCGGTCGCTGCCGATGCGGAAGGCGTTCTGGTCGGAGCGGAGGGACAGACGGACAGTGCGGCTGCAGAATTCGATCACCGGCCACCCGGTTCCCTTGATGGTCAGCGTCTTGCCGAAGGGGATTGGGTTGGGATGTGCGGTGACGCGTGGCTTGGCTGCTGCATCGGCTGGGGTCGTAGCCGCGAGAACTGCGAGCAGTGAGGCGGTCAGGAGTAGGCGGCGCACCGCGCGCGATGCTAATTCAGGGACCGGACTGTCCCGACTTTTGGGGTCTATATCCCCACAAAGCGGGACAGTCGATCCCGGGCGAGCTCATTCCGTGGTCTGCGCGCCGACCTCGTCGCTCGCCAGCACCAGCGCCAGCGTTCCCAGCAGCTCGGCGCGGGGGCCCAGCACTCCGGGCACGATCTCCAGGCCGCGGGCCGTCGCCGGGATCGCGTGCCGGTGCACCTGCTCGCGCAGCGGGTCGAGCAACACCTCGCCCACGGCGCTCAGCTCGCCGCCCACCACGATCAGCTCCGGGTTCAGCAGGTCGCACAGGGTCGCCACCGCCGTGCCGATGTGGCGGCCCGCGTCGGCCAGCACCCGGCGGGCGCCCGAGTCTCCGGACTCCGCTGCGGCCAACAGGCCCTGTGTCGTCAGGTCGGGGCCGTGCGTTCCGCGTAGCAGCTCCACCAGCGCCGCCGCTCCCGCCAGGGTCTCCAGGCAGCCGCGCTTCCCGCAGCGGCACACCGGGCCCTGTTCCTGGATGATCGTGTGGCCGATCTCGCCGGCCATCCCGGCGGCGCCGTGGAACAGCCGGCCGTTCACGATCAGGCCCGCGCCGATCCCGGTCGAAACCTTCAGATAGGCGGCGTTTCGGCGCCCTGCCGCGGCGCCCCAGTGCAGCTCGGCCAGCGCGCCCAGGTTCGCGTCGTTGTCGACGTACACCGGCATCCCCAGCCGCGCCCCGAACGCCTCCGCCGCCGGCACCCCGACCCAGCCGGGCAGGATCGAGGACGACCCCACGCGGCCGGAGCGCATGTCGATCGGCCCCGGCAGGCCGAGGCCCACTCCGATCACGTCGCCGGGCGGCACGCCCGCCTCGGCGAGCACCTCCTCGACGAGCTCGGACGCCGTGTCGAGGCCCGTCTCGGCCGGGTCGTCGGTACGCGTCGGCCGCTCCGCGGAGGCGAGGATGGTGTGGCTCAGGTCGGCGGCGGCCACCCGCAGGTGGCGCTTCCCGAAGTCGATCCCCACGGCCGCCCCGGCCGAGCGGCTGAACGACAGCACCCGCGGCGGCCGCCCGCCCTGGGGGGAGGCGCCGGTCCCGTCCTCGCGCTCCTCGAGCATCCCCTCGTCCTGGAGCTCGCCCACGATGCTCGCCACCGTCGTGCGCGAAAGGCGCGTGCGGCGTGCCAGCTCGGCCCGACTGGCCGCGCCGGCCTCGCGCAACGCCGCGACGACGCGCGCGCGGTTGCGCTCCCGGCGTACGTCTGCCCCCGCGGCCACGGTCGGAATATGCGCAACCCGCCATAGGTTTGTCAAGAAGCAACCTTTTCTAGCCCTCACAGAGGCGAACTAGCGCACATCTTGGGCATTACTTGCTGCTCGTTTAGGCGGGAGGAGGCTCGGGTATCGCCGCAAGTGGCCATCCGGCGGGTCGCTGAAACAGCGATCAGTGCGGTCGCGGAAGGCCGAACCAGCAGAGCGGCACCGGAGGGGGCACGGCATGAGAAGCGGCAGCAGGCTGAAGGCGTCGATAGTGGCGGCGGTGATCGCCCTGACCGTCGGGGTGGTGGGCGGCGCGGGGGTGATCGCCCAGTCCGACGACTCTCGCGACCGCGAGCGGGTGCGCGACTCCGGAGGCCGCTCCGATCGCGACATCGAGCGCCGCGTGGGCCGCCTGCTGTCGCGCATGACCCTCGAGGAGAAGCTCCAGCAGGTCACGCTGCTCCCCGACTTCAAGGTCAACACGCCCGAGGGCGAGGAATCGGTGCGCGGAGGGCTCGGCGCTGTGCTCAGCGAAACCAGGCCCGAGCGCATCAGGGAGCTCCAGGAGATCGCCGTCGAGGAGTCGCGGCTCGGCATCCCGCTCCTCTTCGCCTTCGACACGATCCACGGCTTCCGCACGATCTTCCCGATCCCGCTCGGGACCGGGGCGAGCTTCGACCCGGAGGTCGCCTTCGAGGACGCCAAGTACGGCGCGCGCGAGTCCGCGGCGGTTGGCCTGAAGCAGACCTACGCCCCGATGGTCGACGTGTCGCACGAACCGCGCTGGGGCCGCATCGCCGAGGCCGCCGGCGAGGACCCGTTCCTCAACTCTGCGATGGCCGTCGCCCGCGTGAAGGGAACGCAGGGCCGCGACTACAGCGACGAGCAGAAGCTCGTCGCGAGCCCCAAGCACCTCGTCGCGTACGGCGAGCCTGAGGCCGGCCGCGACTACAACACGACCGACCTGTCCGAGCAGCGGCTCCGCAACATCTATCTACCGCCGTTCAAGGCCGCCGTGGCCGCCGGCGCGGACACGGCGATGTGCTCGTTCAACGCGATCAACGGCGTGCCCGGCTGCGGCAACCACTACGCGATGACGGAGATCCTGAAGCGCGAGTGGGGCTTCGACGGGTTCATCGAGAGCGATTGGACGGCCGTCGCCGAGCTGCGCTCGTGCCCGCCCGTGAACCCGAGCGACGTGCCGGAGTGTGGCCATGGCGTCGCCGCTGACGGGCCCGCGGCGGCTGCGCTCGCGTTCAACTCGGGCGTGGACTCCGAAATGACGAGCACGTTCATGCGCGACTTCGGCGCCCAGCTCATCTCGCAGGGCCGCGTCTCGATGAGCCGGCTGAACGACGCGGTGCGCCGGATCCTGCGGGTGAAGTTCCGCGCCGGCCTGTTCGAGAACCCGTACGCGCCGTACCAGCCGGAGGAGGCCGAGGAGCAGATGCTGCGGCCTGACGCGGTCGAGGCCGCGCGCCGGGCGGCGGGCCGCTCGATGGTCCTGCTGAAGAACGAGGGCTCCGTCCTGCCGTTCGATCCGTCGAAGAGCACGGCTGTCATCGGGCCACTCGCGAGGAACCAGCACGACATGCTCGGCCCGTGGTGGGGCCGCGGTGACGACAACGACGTCGTCACGGTCTTCGACGGCATCGACGAGCAGAACACCGCCCCGACGACCTTCGCCGAGGGCTGCCAGCTGTCCAACGGCGAGGTGCCCTTCAGCGCGGATCCGGATCCCAAGGACCAGGATCCCGAGGGATGCACCACGATCGACACCGCGGCGGTCAACGAGGCCGTGGCCGGTGCCGACCAGGTCGTGCTCGCGCTGGGCGAGACGCGCGAGATGAGCGGCGAGGCGAACGTGCGCAGCAAGCTCGACCTGCCGGGGAGGCAGGAGGAGCTGATCCAGGCGGTCAAGGCGAGCGGCAAGCCGTTCGCGGTGGTGCTGTTCAACGGCCGCCCCCTGGCGCTCGAGGACATCGTCGGCGACGCGCCGGCGATCCTCGAGGCGTGGTTCCCTGGCGTCCAGGCGGGCCCTGCAGTGGCCGACGTGGTCTTCGGCGAGGTCAACCCCGGCGGCAAGCTCCCCGTGTCGTTCCCGTACCGGGTGGGCCAGGTGCCGATCTACTACAACCACGAGCCCACCGGACGGCCGTGCAACAAGAACATCAAGTGGAACTCGCAACACCGTGACATCCCGAGCTGCGATCCGCTGTTCGTGTTTGGCCACGGGCTGAGCTACACGACGTTCGAGGTCTCGGGCCTCACGCTCAGCTCGTCGTCCGTGTCGCGCAACGGGAGCGTCACGGCGTCCGTGAACGTGACGAACACGGGCAGCCGCAGGGGCGACGAGGTCGTGCAGCTGTACCTGAACGACCCGGTCGCCAGCATCTCCCAGCCGGTGCGCCGCCTGCGGGGGTTCGAACGGGTGACGCTCGACCCGGGCCAGTCGCGCCGCGTCACGTTCAGGCTCGACGCGAGCGACTGGGGCTTCTACGACAACCGCGGCCGGTTCGTCGTGGAGCCCGGCCGGATCGACGTCTACGCCGGCAACAGCTCGAGCGCCGAGATGAAGCAGTCGTTCACCGTGCGCTGATGGCGGGGCGGCTGGCCGCCATCACGCTCGTGCTGCTGGTTTCGGCCGTCCCCGCGGCGGGGGCGGCCGGGACCGCCCCCCGGCGCCCCCGGCTCGGTTGCGAACTGGACCGAGGGCGCTACCCCGGCCTCGGCACGCCCAGCTCCCGCAACCTCGAGTTCGTGGCGACAAGGACGGCCGGACCTTCACCGAGACCGAGGGCGAGGACGCGCGGCACCGCGTGAAGCTGGTCGACGGGCGCAGCCTCACCTACCGCCAGGTGAAGACCTCGCGCTCGGGACGGTGGCGGATCACCAAGACCTACGCGAAGGAGTGTGACCGATGACCCGCCTGCCGCTCGCCGCGAGGCGCTCGGCGCCGCGCCGCACGGCGCTCGTGCTCGCAGCCCTCGCCGTCCTGCTGATCGCCGCACCCGCCTCCGCCTCGGACGGCCCGCTCGAGCGCTACGCCGCCGACACCTGGCGCTCCTTCGACGCGATGACCGATCCGCAGTCCGGCCTACCGGCCGACAGCCTCGCCGCCGACGGCACGCGGAGCGTCCAGACCTCCACCACCAACATCGGCGCGTACATGTGGAGCACGCTCGTCGCGCGCGAGCTCGGGATCGTCGACCGGCGCGAGGCTGTGGCGCGGCTGTCGCGGACGATTGCCTCTCTCGAGCGGATGGAGCGCCACCCCGAGAGCGGCCAGTACTTCAACTGGTACGACCACCGGACCGGAGAGAAGCTGACCACCTGGCCACCGACCGGCGAGCCGCACACGCCGATCCTCTCGTCGGTCGACAACGGCTGGCTCGCCGTCGGGCTGCGGCTCGTGGAGCACGAGGTCCCCGAGCTGTCGCGCAGGGCCGGCGCGATCTACGACTCGATGGACTTCGGCTTCTACTACCGGCCGGACGTCAACCGCATCCTGTTCCACTACGTGCCCAGCACCGGCCAGGCGGTGTGCTGCTACGACACGGTCGTCAGCGAGAGCAGGATCGCTTCCTACATCGGCATTTCGAAGGGCGAGATCCCGGCGCGTCACTACTTCGGCACCTGGCGCAGCTTCCCGGACACCTGCGACTGGTCCTGGCAGGAGACCAAGCCGCTCGGCGTGACCCGGCGCTATCTGGGCGTCGACGTCTTCGAGGGCGCCCACCCCTACTTCGGCATGCGCGTGACGCCGTCATGGGGCGGCAGCATGTTCGAGGCGCTGATGCCGCCGCTGTTCGTGCCCGAGGACCGCTGGGGATCGGGCAGCTGGGGCGTCAACCACCCGCTGACCGTGCGGGCGCAGATGGAGCACGGCCTGCGCGAGGCGGGCTACGGCTACTGGGGCTTCTCGCCGGCCAACGTGCCTGAGGGCGGCTACGCGGCGTACGGCGTCGACGGGATCGGGATGGACCCGAACGGCTACCCGTCCAACAAGGACGCGACGCTCGTCGACGCCGGCTTCCCGGGCTGCCCGGGGCGGGAGCCGAAGCCTCCGCCCCCGCCGTCGGAGTACACGAACGGCGTGGTCACGCCGCACGCGGCTTTCCTTGGGCTGCGCTGGGCGCCCGGGGCGGCGCTCGCGAACCTCGCGCGGCTGCGGCGCGACTTCCCCGAGATGTACGGGAAGTGGGGCTTCCGGGACAGCGTGAACGTGGACAGCGGAGTGGTGTCGAACCACTACCTCTCGCTCGACCAGGGGATGGTCATGGCGGCGATCGGGAACGCCCTGGAGCGCGACATGCTGCGGGACGTCCTCCCGGCGAAGCCGCTGCGCCCGATCGTCGGGATGGAGGAGTTCGGCGCGTCGCCCCGTCCGTGCACGATCAGCGGCTCAGCGCGATCCGATCGCCTGCGCGGCACTTCCGGCGACGACGTGATCTGCGCCGGCGAGGGCGACGACCGCATCGAGGCACGTGGCGGTGACGACGCCGTCTTCGGCGACGGCGGCGACGACCGGGTCGACGGCGACTCGGGCGACGACACGCTCTACGGCGGCGACGGCCGGGACCGCCTGCATGGCGGATCGGGGTGGGACGTGATCTCCGAGTAGCCACCCCCCGGAACCGGCCGGCTGCTGCCCCACGCGGGGGTAGTATCCGGCCGTGTCCACCGGTCCCGAGCCCGCCACGCTGCGGCGCGAGCCACGACAGTCGCTGGTGGACGTGGCGGAGCAGGCGCTGCGCAGCTGGCTGGCGACCGGCCGCCACCGGCCCGGCGAGCGCCTGCCGCCGGAGCAGGAGCTCTCCGCGCACCTCGGCATCTCGCGCGGCACTCTGCGCACCGCGCTCCGGCGCCTCGAGGAGAGCGGCGAGATCGTGCGGCGCCAGGGGAGCGGCACCTACGTGGGGCGGGCGGCCGCGAGCTCACTGGACGAGGGGCTCGAGAAGCTCGTCTCGTACAGCGAGCTGGCGCGCCGGCGCGGGGTGACGCTGGAGCTGGGGGAGCTCGAGGTGCAGCGGACGCGGCTGGGCGCTGAGGTCGGGGAGCAGCTCGGGCTCGCGGCGGACACGACCGCAACGGCGGTGACCCGCGTGCTGCTGATGGACGGCGCCCCGGGCGCGTGGATGCGCGACGTGGTTCACCCGGACGTCGAGTTGCCCTCGCCGTCGCGGCTGCGCCAGGCGCTCGAGCGGGGCCAGATGGTGCTGGACGTGCTGCTCAAGAGCGGGGTGCCGGTGGCATACACGCGCGCGCACATCACGGCGCGGGTGCTGACGAAGCGCGACCGAGTCGGCAAGGCGCTGGGGGTGAGGGACACGGTGGCCGCGCTGGAGATCGACCACGTGACGTGCACCGCGGAGGGCACGCCCGTCGAGTACTCGACGGACATCTTCCTGCCGCGAAGCCTGGACCTGCACGTGATGCGCTGGCTCGAGGACCTGCCGCCCGTGCCGGCGATCGGCCGGGCCCAGAAGGCCGACGGCTAGGAGCGCTGACTAGCGCGACGTTGGGGGGCGCCCGCCGGGTCCCGGCGGGCGCCTCTCGTTTCGATCCTCACGTACCGGCGAGCGACCACAGCGAGCCGTCTCCCACGGGCCGCCGGCTGACGAGCCCGTCGCCGGTCGCCGTGATCAGCGCGGCCTCCGCCGCGGCCAGGTCGGGCACGACCAGGTGCTCGGCCATCACGGCGGCCACCTCGGCTGTCGTCAGGGGGTAGGGAAAGGTGCTCAGCACCTCGACCGGATCCTCAGCGGGCGGCCGGCGCTCCAAGCCCGGGTCGAGGTTGGCGATCACCACGTCGTAGGCCTCGAGCGGCTGGAAGCCGCCGGCTTCCAGGCGTCGCCCGTCGGAGCCGGTGAAGACCAGCGAGGGGGCGGTGTAGCGAACGGCGCCGTCCGTGTTCGCCGCGCGGCCCTGGAACTCCGTGGGCGACCCAGCCGCCGTGCGGGCGGCGGCGCGGTCTGCCTCGTATGCCTCCACCACGTCGGGGTCGCCGATGCGGCCCACCACGGCGTCCGCGTCGAGCCCGTCCACGTTCGCGAGCGCTGAGCGCAGCATCTCGGGGTCGTCCAGTGTCCCGGTGGTCGTGAACTGCGCGAACTGGAGCGCGCGCAGCGCCGTGTCCTCGAGCTCCGGTGCGACCAGCCGCGTGGCCACGATCGCGCGGCAGCCGGGCAAGGTGGCGCTCAGCCGCGGCTTCGGCGTGATCTGGAACGGCATCGAGAAGCGGCGGAAGCGCTCGAGGCCGAGCGCCGAGCGGGTCGGCGTGTAGCCCCGCGCGGCGTACTGCGCGGCCTCCTCGGTGAGACCGATCATCACGAGCGTCCAGCGGAGCTGGTCGCCATAGCGCCACCGCAGCGTCGTGTGAGCCGGCCACGCCGAGTACGCCCACGGGCACCCCGGATCGGTGAAGTGGGTGACGTCGATCACGGCCCCGGATGGTTGCAGCTAGCGTCTGGGCGATGGACATGACGCTCGAGGTGCTCGTCGTCCCCGTCTCGGACGTGGAGCGCGCGAAGGATTACTACGGCGACAAGCTCGGCTTCAAGGTCGACACCGACGCCCAGCTGAGCGAGGACTTCCGGGTGGTGCAGCTCACGCCGCCCGGCTCGGCCTGTTCGATCATGCTGATGTCACAGGGGGCGCAGATGGATCCGGGCACGCTCAAGGGCGCCCAGCTCGTGGTTCAGGACCTGCGCGCGACCCGCGAGGAGCTGGCCGGGCGCGGCGTCGGCGTAAGCGAGGTCCAGGTCATCTCGGGCGGCCCGCCGAGGCCCGAGGGACCCGACGACCAGCTCGACTACCAGGGCTTCGTCTTCTTCGAGGACCCCGACGGGAACGCTTGGGCGATCCAGCAGCTGTCGCAGTCACTGGAGGAGCGAAGGGCCGCGCTGGCCGCCGCCGACGGGCCCCGTGGCGCCCCCGAAACGGCATAGGAACGGGGGCGGGCGTCCCTATACAAATTTGCTCAAAGCGCTGTTATGATCGGCCTCGCGCCCGCCTCTGGGCGCGGCTCGCGAGGGCACCACGAATCATCGGAGGAGATGAATGAGCGACAGCGTCGCGGTCGACGCAGCTGCCCCCCTCACGTTCGGCGGGACCGTGAGCACGGTCCTGGAGAGCCCGCGCTCCACCAAGCCGCCCCAGACCCTCGAGGAGGCCCGTAACGCGCCGGGCCGGCGTGAGCAGATCGAGGCGATCACGAAGCGCATCGAGGCCGAGGGCATCAAGTACGTCTTCTTCCAGCAGGTGTCCATCACGGGACGGGTGATGGGCAAGGGAGTAGTGGCTGACTTCTTCCCGCAGGTCGCGGAGAAGGGCTACCAGCTCGTCTACGGTGCCACCGCCAACCTCTTCACCGACCGCGCCGGCGACTACATCGGCTTCGGTCCCGAGGAGTCCGAGCTTGCCGCCATCGCCGACCTCGACACGTTCGCGCCGCTCCCTTGGGATCCGCGCGTGGCCCGGGTGCTGTGCGACTGCTACGACACCGAGAGCGGCGAGCTGCTCGACGCCGATCCCAGGCAGAACCTGAAGCGCGTCGTGGCGGAGTTCGAGCAGGAGCTCGGCTACAGCTTCCTGATCGGCATCGAGCCCGAGATGATGTGGCTCAAGCGCCCGGAGGACGGCGGCGAGCCGGACGGGGTGACGAAGCCGTACTGCTACCACATCCACCAGTTCGAGGAGCTCCGTCCGGTGCTCCTCGACGTGATCGAGTACGGCCAGGCGCTCGGCCTCGACATGAGCTACGGCGACCACGAGGACGCCCCCGGCCAGCTCGAGCTCAACTTCCGCTTCGACCGCCCGGTCAAGACCGCGGACAACATCACGACCTACCGCCAGATCTGCGCCGCGGTGGGCCGCAAGCACGGGCTGCTGCCGACATTCATGCCCAAGCCGTTCACGGGCGTAAGCGCCAACGGCCACCACCACCACTTCACGCTCGTCGACGAGGACGGCAAGAACGTCTTCCACGACCCCGACGGCCCGGCTCAGCTGAGCGAGACCGCCCGCCACTTCCTCGGCGGGATGCTCGACCACTTCGGCGCCCTCATGTGCGTGGGCAACCCGACGGTCAACTCCTACTGCCGCATGTGGGACTTCGGCTTCTGGGCCCCCGTGTACAAGAACTGGGGCTGGCAGAACCGCACCTGCACCGTGCGCGTGGCGTCCGGCGGCCGCTTCGAGTACCGCGGCGTCGACTCCTCCTGCAACCCGTACCTGACCGTGGCCGCGCTGCTGGTGGCGGGGCTCGACGGCATCCGCAAGAAGAGCGACCCCGGCGAGCCGCAGAGCGCGAACACGTACGACCTGCTCCAGGGGTCTAACGGCAAGGCGACGCTCGAGCGCGTACCGGACAGCCTCGGCGACGCGCTCATCGAGCTGGAGAAGGACCAGCTGCTGAGAGACGGCGCCATGCCCGGCCGCCTCTGGAGGGTCTTCAAGCACTACAAGCGCGATGAGTGGGAGCGCTACCTCGCCGCCGTGACGGACTGGGAGCGCGAGGAGTACCTGGAGGTGCTCCCCTAGCCATGTGCGGCATCGCCGGCATCATCTACCGCGACGGCGGCGGCGAGCGCATGGTGGGCCGCGACATGACGGCCATGCTCCAGGCCATGAAGCACCGCGGCCCGGACTCCACCGGCTACGCGCTCTACCGGCCGGACACCGAGGGCTACATCATGCACGTCAAGCTGGCCGAGTCGAACGGGCACGGTGAGGACTTCGACCTAGCCGGCCGCCTGCGCCGCCAGCGCAGCGACGTCGAGGCCCGCATGCGCGCGTCCGGGGCCACGATCGAATCGATCGACTCGACCACGACCGACCACGCCATGGCCGTCTCCTTCGGCTTCGACGGCGACCTCAAGCGGCTGGCCGACTACGTCGAGGACGTCAAGGGCACCGAGGTGCTCTCGCTCGGCCGCTCGCTCGAGATCATCAAGGACCTCGGCGACGCGAAGACCGTGGCACGCGACTACAACCTCGACGCCTTCGTCGGTACGCACGCCATTGGCCACGCCCGCATGGCGACCGAGTCGGACGTCGACATCGCCAACGCCCATCCGTACTGGGCCTATCCGTTCCCGGACGTCGCCGTCGTCCACAACGGGCAGCTGACGAACTACCACCAGTGGAAGCGCCGCCTCGAGCGCGCCGGCCACCGCTTCCAGTCGCTGTGCGACTCGGAGATCATCGCGGTCTACCTCGCCGAGCGGATGGCGCAGGGCGACTCGCTCGAGGACGCCATGCAGCGGAGCCTCCACGAGCTGGACGGGGTCTTCACCTACATCTGCGTGACTGAGGACGCACTCGGGGTCGCAAAGGACGAGCTCGGTGCCAAGCCGCTGGTGCTGTACGAGTCCGACGACCTCGTCGCGCTCGCGAGCGAGGAGATCGCCATCCGCAAGGTGGTGGACAGGGAGATCGAGACCTACGACCCGTACGAGGGCGTGGTGATGGTGTGGACGCGGTAGAGACCCTGTACGACGCGCGCGGGCTCGTCGAGCTCGACGGGAGCATTCCGAAGGTCTCGGAGATCGACGGGCAGAAGGCCCGGTTCGACGCCCGCGACCTCTCCACACGCAAGATCAACAGCGAGCTTCGCTGGCTCCTGTACGAAGAGGGCGTCACGGACGTGACGATCCTGAATCCAAGCGCGCGGCATTCGCTCGGGGTGGGGATCCTGACGCGGTGCCGCGTGACCTTCGAAGGGAGCCTGGGCTATTTCGGGTGCGGTCTGATCGACGGCCCGGAGGTCCAGGTCAACGGCCGCGTGGGATGGTCCGTGGCCGAGAACATGATGTCCGGCGTCGTCGTGATCGAGTCGAACGCCGGCTCGCTCGCCGGCGCCGCCCTGCGCGGCGGCGACCTGGTCGTCAAGGGCCAGGTCGGCGCCCGCACCGGCATCGACCAGAAGGGCGGCACGATCATCGTGCTCGGCGACGCCGGCTCGATGACCGGCTTCATGATGCAGCGCGGCCGCCAGATAATCCTCGGCGACGTCGGTCCCGGCCTCGGCGACTCGATGTACGACGGGACGATCTACGTGGGCGGCAAGGTCGCGTCGCTGGGGATCGACTGCGTGCCCGGTGAGTGGACGGACGCCGACACCGAGCTGATCGAGCGCAAGTTCCGGATCTACGGCCTGGGCGATCCGCCCGAGCTGCAGAAGTTCGTGTGCGGCAAGAAGCTCTACAACTACGACTCGCTCGAGCCGAGCGAGCGAAAGCTGGTGCTCTGATGCCGGACGAACCGCAGGCGCCGCGCGAGCGCGACCCGAAGCTGCCCACCGAGCGCGATCCGTTCACGCGGGTGGACGAGACTGCGCCCACCCAGAAGACGATCCTCGGCCGGAGCAAGATCTTCACGCCGGAGGTCATCGACGACATCCACATGAAGGCCGAGCTCGGCCGCTACCGCATGCGGGGCTTCTCGATGTTCAAGAAGATCCCGCACTGGGACGAGCTGATCTTCCTGCCCGGCACCCTGACCCGCTTCGTCATCGAGGGCTACCGCGAGAAGTGCGACACGAAGACGGTGCTCGGCGCGCGCTTCGCGAAGAAGCCGATCGAGCTGGACATCCCGATCTACATCACGGGGATGAGCTTCGGCGCTCTCTCCCTGGAGGCGAAGATGGCGCTGGCGAAGGGCGCCTCGATGGCCGGCACCGCCACCTGCTCAGGCGAGGGGGGGATGATCCCGCCCGAGCGCGACCTTTCCACGAAGTGGTACTACCAGATCATCCAGAGCCGGTACGGGTTCAACCCGCACCACCTGATGCTGGCGGACGCGGTCGAGTTCTTCATCGGCCAGGGCTGCAAGGTGGGCCTCGGCGGCCATCTGATGGGGCAGAAGGTTACCGAGCAGGTGGCCGAGATGCGCTCGCTCCCTGCGGGGATCGACCAGCGCTCGCCCGCGCGCCACCCGGACTGGCTCGGGCCCGATGACCTCTCCCTGAAGGTCCAGGAGACGCGCGAGGCCACCAACTACGAGATTCCGATTCAGCTCAAGCTGGGCGCCGCCCGCGTCTACGACGACGTGCGGATGGCAGCCAAGTGCGGGCCGGACATCATCTACCTCGACGGCGCCGAGGGCGGCACCGGCGCGGGACCGCACACCGCGGCCGAGGAGACCGGCATCCCGCTGATGGCGGCGATCCCCGAGGCGCGGCGGGCTCTGGAGGACGTCGGGCTGGCCGACGACATCGACCTCGTGGTGGCAGGCGGGATCCGGAACGGCGGCGACGTCGCGAAGTGCATCGCGCTGGGCGCGGACGCCGTGGCGATCGGCCACTCGGCGCTGATGGCGCTCAACTGCAACAAGGAGATCCCGGGGGTCACCGACTACGAGGGCACGATCGGCGTGCCGGCGGGGCAGTGCTACCACTGCCACACGGGCCGGTGCCCGGTTGGGATCACTACTCAGGACCCCGAGCTGCGGAAGCGGCTCGACG
>JBKGUS010000601.1:0-2813 GCA_046462295.1 Thermoleophilaceae bacterium
TCGATGCGCAACTGGTCGCGCGGCACGCGGTAGCCCACAATGCGGGCACGCTGGAACGTCGTCGACCACGCGTACGAGATCGAACGCGATGGCGACACCGTCGCAACGATCTCCGAAAGCTGGTTCCGCGTGCGGGACTCCTACGGCGTCGACATCGCCGCGGGCGAGGACGCGCCACTCATCCTGGCGATCCCGACGCCATCGACCCGCTGACCACGCGCGACTGAACAGACGCGCGAGCCGCCCTGCGCGACCGTTAGATTGCGGCGCGTGACGAACGACGAGTGGCGGGTCGAGGTCGATTTCGACGACGAGGAGCACGGCTTCACGTTCTCGGAGCGGATCCGTGCGGTCGACCTGGACGAGGAGGCGCGGAAGCGACTGGGCGGAAGCGTGACGGTGACCCGCGACGGGGCCCGCATGTTCCTCTACGCGTCCAGCGAAGAGGCTGTACGCGAGGCGGAGCGGGTGGCCCGTGAGCTCCTCGAGGCCGAGGACGTGAGCGGGACCCTGCGCGTGACGCGCTGGCATCCCGACGCGGAGGAGTGGCTTGACGCGTCGGTGCCGCTTCCGCAGACCGAGGAGCAGCGCGAGGCAGAGCGCCGCCACCACGAGGCCGCGGAGACGGCGGAGGCCGCCGAGGACGGGGAGTGGGACTACGAGGTCCACGTGGACCCGCCGGGCCACCGCGAGGCGGTCGAGCTCGAGGAGAAGCTGAACGCCGATGGGCTACCCGTGAGGCGGCGCTGGAAGCACGTGAGCATCGGAGCGCCCACAGACGAGCAGGCCGAGAAGATCGCGGCGAAGGTGCGCGCGATGGCGCCCAAGGGCACGGAGGTGACGATCGGAGCGACCGAGATACAGCACCCGCTGTTCGTCTTCTTCGGGTCGGCCCTGGATCGCTTCCGCTAGGGCGCTTACGGTTGCCCGCCCGGTCAGCGAAGCTGTTCGACCAGGCGCAGGTTGTCCGCGGTGCCCCAGACCTCGGCGATCTTGCCGGCCTCGACACGGTAGATCGCGAACTCCTGCGTGGTGACCGTTCGTCCCGTCGCCGGGATGTCGAGGAAACGGCCGAGATGGGTGCCGTATCGATGAAGTGGGCCGCGATCTCGCGTCCGTCGACGAGCAGGTGCTGCAGGTTCCATCGGTAGTCGGGGAAGGCGCTGACCACCCCCTCCAGCCCGGCGACGTAGCCACGAAGGCCGCGCCGCTGGTTGTAGCGCCGGTAGAAGTCCTTCAGCTCCGCACTCGAGATTCCAGCGCGCGCCAACCAGCTACCCGCAGCCGGTGTTATTGCCGCAGCTCGAGCACGTGTAGCACGAGCCCGTCCGCTGCATCATTCCGCCGCACTGGCCGCATGCCGGGCCTAGGTCCAGGCCCTGCAGCTTCGCGGGGATCGCGGGCGGCTCGTCCGTCAGCGCTGAGGTTGGGGGCTTCGGCTCGCTCGCTCGGCCGCGGGTCTTCGATCCGCTCGCCTTAGGCCCGCCGTTGCCGCCGCCCTTGGTCGCGCCGTTCGCCGGCGCGTCGTCGCCGGCGTCCGCGTCAGGCGTCGACGACGGCTCAGGGCTTGCCGTGTCGCCCCGCATCAGCGCCTCCTGTGACGCCTTCCGCGCCCTCACCTCGGGCGTCAGGATGCCCAGCTCCTCGTGCAGGTCCGCGTCGCAGTAGCGGGATGCCAGCCAGCGCATGATGTAGTCGGGCATCGACTTCGCGAATGGGATCTCCGGGTTGCCCGTGTAGCCCTCCGGCTCGAAGCGCACGTACGCGAACTTCCGCACCAGCGTCTCCAGCGGCACGCCGTACTGCAGCCCGATCGAGATCGCCGTGGCGAACGCGTTCATCAGGCCCTTGATCGTCGAGCCCTCCTTGCCCACGTCGGTCAGGAAGACCTCGCCCAGCGTGCCGTCGTCGTACTCGCCCGCGGTGATGTAGCCCTCGTGGCCGCCCACCGAGAACTTGTGGGTCAGCGACTGGCGCTCGCGCGGCATCCGCCGGCGGACCGGGACCGGGACCGCGGGCTCGGCGGCCGCCGCCGGTTCGTCCTTCTTCTCACCGGCGTCGGTCTTCAGCGCCTGCGCCGTCTTCGACCCGTCGCGGTAGATCGCCAGCGCCTTCAGCCCCAGCTTCCACCCCTCGGTGTACACGCCCGCGATGTCCTCGACCGTCACCGACTCCGGCAGGTTCACCGTCTTCGAGATCGCCCCGGAGATGAACGGCTGCGCCGCGGCCATCATCTTGATGTGGCCCATCGGCGAGATCGCCCGGGCCCCGACCGCCACGTCGAACACCGGCAGGTGCTCCTCGGCCAGGCCTGGGGCGCCGGCCACGGTGCCCTCGGCCGCCAGGTGCGCCTCGATCGCCTCGATCTGCTCGGACGAGTATCCGAGCGTCTCGAGCGCCAGCGGCACCGTGCGGTTGACGATCGTCATCTGCCCGCCGCCCACCAGCTCCTTGAACTTGACGAGCGAGAAGTCGGGCTCGATGCCGGTGGTGTCGCAGTCCATCAGGAACGAGATCGTTCCGGTGGGTGCCAGCACCGTCGCCTGGGCGTTGTGGTAGCCGTGCTGCTCGCCGAGCTCGACGGCCTCCTCCCAGGAGCGCTGCGCCGCCTTGAGCAGCGGCACGTCGCCGGCGTCGACGTCGTCGATCTCGTACGACGCGTCGCGGTGCATGCGGATGACCGCGTTGTGCGGCTCGCGGTTCTCCTCGTACGCCTCGAAGGGCCCGATCGCCGCGGCGATCTCGGCCGAGCGACGGTACGCGCGGCCCGTCATCAGGGCGGTGATCGCGGCGGCGGTCGCGCGGCCGTGATC
>JBKGUS010000602.1:0-6563 GCA_046462295.1 Thermoleophilaceae bacterium
TGCGTCGACAGGAACCGCAGCAGCCACGCGATCGCCGCGTAGCCGCTCACGAACGCCATCAGCGTCGCCACCACCAGCGCGCCAACGCTCGTGTGGTCGCCCTCGTCGTCACTCAGGATCGTTCCCAGCTCCAGCAGCCCGCTCAGCACCACCGCCGGCACCGACAGCAGGAACGAGTAGCGCGCCGCGGCCGGCCTGTCCAGGCCCAGGAAGAGCCCGGCCGTGATCGTTGCCCCCGACCGAGACACCCCCGGTATGAGCGCCAGCGCCTGCGCGAACCCGATCACGAAGCCGTCCTTCGTCCGGATCTGCTCGATCGACCGCTCGCGGGTCCCCACCTTCTCCGCCAGCAGCAGCACCAGCCCCAGCACGATCAGCGCCACGCCGATCAGGTACAGGTCGCGCGCGCCCGTCTCGATCTGGTCCTTGAACAGCACCCCGAAGATCCCGATCGGGATCGTGCCGAGCACGATGTACCAGCCCAGCCGCGCGTCAAGCTCGCGGCGCAGCCGCCGGTCCCACACCGAGCGCCACCACGCGATCGCGATCCGCGTCAGGTCCTCCCGGAAGTAGAGGAGCACCGCCGCCATGGTCCCCAGCTGCGTGACGGCCGTGAACGCCGCGCCGGGATCCTCCCAGCCCAGGAAGGCGGGAACGATGCGAAGGTGCCCGGTGCTCGAGATCGGGAGGAACTCGGTGAGCCCCTGCACGATCCCGAGGACGATCGCCTCGAGGACTGACACAGCCCGGGCAGGCTAGTGGCCGGACCCGTCGCCCTCGCGGAATCGCCTGCGCGACGCCTCGATCTCATCGATCGCGTCCTCGCGCGAGAACCAGCCCTCCACCTCGACCTTCTTGTTCTCCAGCTGCTTGTAGACGGTGAAGAAGTGGGCGATCTCGTTCTGGAGCTGGTCGGGCACCTCGTCGAGCGACGTGAGCGTGTTCCAGCCCGGGTCGGTCAGCGGCACGGCGAGGATCTTGTCGTCGATTCCCTGGTCGTCCTCCATGCGGAACAGCGCGATCGGCTTCACGTCGATCATGCAGCCAGGGAAGGTGGGCTCGGACACGCAGACCATCACGTCGAGAGGGTCCCCGTCGAGCGACAGCGTGTCCGGCACGAAGCCGTAGTCGGTGGGGTACACGACCGAGGAGAAGAGGAAGCGGTCGAGCTTGATGACGTCCCGGTCGTGGTCGAATTCGTACTTGTTCCGGCTCCCCTTCGGGATCTCCACGATGCACTCGAACGACTCGTCGGCCACGCCGTGCGACAGGGTATCGTTGACCCCGCATGCCCCTGCTCAGCGAACTCGCGCTCCTCGCCGCCGACAACGGCGAGGGCCTCGTCGGTGAGACCGACGACCGGATCATCACGTTCTTCTCGCTCGGCGTCGTGGCGTTCTTCGCGATCGCGGTGGTCCTGCTGTCGGCCCTCCAGGCGAGGCTCGACCGCCGCAAGGACGAGCGAAAGGCCGCCGAGCTGCGCAAGCGCGTCGGCTGGTAGGGACCCCCTGAACGGACGCGGCCCCGCCGGAGCGGGGCCGCTTGTTGCGAGGAGGGGATCTGCAAGACGCATGCTCGCCGCGATCGTTGGCGAGCGTGTGAATTGTCTGAGAAGCTGTCCGCCGTGGGCCGCGCCAGCCTGTTCATCCTCTTCAAGGCGATGACCGCGGCCATCGTCGTGCTGGCCCTGCGACTGCGCAAGCAAATCGAGGTCCGGGTGCGACCCGGCGCCGGCCGCCAGATCGAGGTCGAGCTAGACCGCAACTTCCGCGTCGTCGAGGTCGACAACGAGTCGCTGGGCGACGAGTAGGGCATGGCGGACCCGGTCAATTACGAGCGGCGCGGCTCCGCCGCCCTCCTGACGATCCAGCGCGAGGAGCGCCGCAACGCGGTGGACGGTCCGACGGCCGAGCTGCTCGCCGATGGCTACCGCCGCTTCGTCGACGATCCCGGCGCGCGCGTCCTCGTCCTCACCAGCGCCGGCGACCTCGCCTTCTGCGCGGGCGCCGACCTCAAGGCCATCGAGACCCTCGGCCCGCGGCTGGAGCTGGACGAGGGCCCGCTCGGGTTCACCCGCCGGATCTCCCCCAAGCCCACCATCGCCGCGATCTCCGGCTGGTGCCTCGCCGGCGGGCTCGAGCTGGCGCTGTGGTGCGACCTGCGCGTGGCCACGGAGAGCGCCAAGCTCGGCTTCACGGAGCGCCGCTTCGGCGTGCCGCTGATCGACGGCGGCACGCAGCGCCTGCCGCGCATCGTCGGGCTCGGCCGGGCGCTCGACATGATCCTCAGCGGCCGGATCGTGGAGGCCGAGGAGGCGGAGCGCATCGGGCTCGTCACCGAGCTCGTGCCGCCCGGCGGCCATCTCGAGCGCGCGCTCGAGATGGCCGAGGCGCTGGCCCGCTTCCCGCAGGAGACGATGCTGGCGGACCGCTCCGCGGCACTCGAGGGAATCGGCCTGACCCTCGAGGAGGGGTTGCGCCTTGAGGCGCGAGCGGGTCGGCCGACCCTCGAGGCCGCGGTGGCCGGCGCCGCGCGCTTCGCCTCCGGAGAGGGACGCGGCGGCGCCGGTGCGGGCGTCTAGTCCAAACCGCCCCCGCCCGTCATATCCCTACTCGTCATATCGATAGACGTCCAAGCCGCGGGTCATGTCGCCCACGTAGACGACCCCGCGATGCGCCAGCGCGCCCCAGGCGGTCGTGCCCTCGGCGATGTACTCGCCCACCTGGCGCGGCTCGGCCGGGTTCGAGTAGTCGACGACCTGCAGGCCGGCGTTGTACGAGCCGAGGAATACCGTCGACCCCTGCGACGAGAACACGTGCACCGAGCACACCGGCGCCGGCGTGCCGGCCGGGATGAACCACTCGGACAGCTCGCGCGAGCTCTTCAGGTCCGGCGACAGCCGCACGGCCGTCACGCCGCCGGCCGCCCCGCAGCCGTTGTGCAGGTCCTCGTCGGTCACGAGCACCACGCGCGGGTCGGAGGCGAGGAACTGCGCCTCGTGGTGGTAGCGGATCGGGTGGTGGCCCGATCCCTGGGCATGCAGCCAGCGCTGCAGCACGACCGGGTTGGCCGGGTCGGTGATGTCGATCACGAACATGCTGCCCGTGTCGCCCATGCCGGCATAGTTGCCGCCCTCGGCCAGCAGCATGATGTCGCGCCGGCCCATCCCCCGCACCTGGTAGCCGGGGTAGATCTCCACGTCGTGCGTGTGCGTGAACGGCGCGCCGACCGGCTTGGTGCCGCGGTGCGGCGACTGCGCCCACAGCTCCCCTGGGTTGCCGCGGAACAGGATCCGCGGCTTGCACGGGTTGTCGGAATCGCCGTTGCGGCAGTCCGACGCCGGGGTCGTCACCGTCGGGGAGATGTCGTAGATCCGCAGGCCCTGGGCGCCCACGCCGCCCGACGGCACGTAGAGCCGGCGCGAGTCCACGATGTCGCCGTTGTGCGACTCGCCGTCGACCTGGTCCGGCCCGAACGTGTGCAGCACCTTCGGCGCGGAGGCGTCGGTCACGTCGAGCCACTCGGTCCGGTCGGTGCGGGCCTCCGGAGGAAGCGAGCTGTGCGTGCGGCGCGTGCCGTTCAGCACCGCGAAGCGGCGGTCGCCCACGTCGATGGCGTCCGGTGGAGCGTCCGCGCGCAGGCCCGGCGTGTACGCGCCGACCCTTCGGGGCGCCTCCGGGTTCGAGATGTCGTAGATGTGGAGGCCGCGGCCGTAGGAGCCGAGATAGAGCCGGTCGCCCTGGGTGACGACGTGCCCGCCCGTGAAGCCGTTGTCGCCCGTCACGTAGGACACGTTCTCGGGCGGAGTCACCGGCATCGGCAGCGGCGTGCCGAGCGTCAGGTCGGCGATCTGCCCGTGGCCGTTCGTCACGTCGATGCCGCCGTCGTGCGCGGTGGACATGGCCGGCAGCAAGGCCAGGACTGCAAGGGTCAACAGGGCTAAACGCTTCATCGAACGCCTCCTCGATCGCTCGCTCGACGGCTGTAACGCGGCGGCGCCCGGAATCTTGCGGTCGCTACCCGGCGGCGGCCGGCGCCGAAGCAGCCTCCGGATCGGCCGCCTTTCCGCGCGGCATGGCGACGTGCGCGAGCACGTACGTCACGACCATGACGCCGGCCATCACGTAGAAGACCGTGCGCGTCGAGAGGGCGAAGTCGTGCTGGACCGCCTCGAATGCGCGCCGCGCGGCCCGCCCCGTCGCGTCGCCGAACGAGCCGGAGGCGGAGCCGCCGCCGGACTGCGAGAGGGCGTCGGCGATCTGGTCGGCCCGCTCCCTCGGGACACCGAGTGCGCCGAGCGACGACTCGATGTTGGCCTTGTTGCGCAGGATGAGGATCGTGCCGAGCACCGCGAGCCCGAGGCTCGCGCCGAAGTTGCGCACCGTCTGGTTGATGCCCGTCACCTCGCCGTAGCTCGTCTGAGGC
This sequence comes from Thermoleophilaceae bacterium, assembly GCA_046462295.1. GTDB lineage: Bacteria > Actinomycetota > Thermoleophilia > Solirubrobacterales > Thermoleophilaceae > JACVRW01. The sequence goes on from JBKGUS010000602.1 coordinate 4,426, forward strand.
GCCCGGTTGATTGCGTCGGTGCTGGCCGGGCCGAGGATGAGGCCCACGCCGATGCCCGCCATGACGATGAAGATCCACTGGTCGCCGAGGTCGAGCTCGGTGAGGCGGTTGCCCCACAGGAACAGGCCGACCGCTGCCAGCGCGCTGCCGGGGATGACCGCCGCGCGCGGCCCTCTCGCGTCGAGGATGCGGCCGCCCCACTGGGAACCCGCCGCGAAGCCGCCGAAGAACACGAGCAGGTAGAGCCCCGCGCCCGAGGCGTCGTCGCCCAGCGCGATCTGCGCGTACAGGCTCATGAAGAAGAAGAGCGGGAGGAAGACGATCATCAGCAGGAACAGGACGCCCGTGTCGGCGGAGAAGGCGCGGTTGCGGAAGATGCGCATCTCGATCAGCGGGTGCTCCGTGCGGAGCTCCTGCCGCACGAACGCGACGAGCAGGGCCACCCCGGCGACGATGCAGAGCCAGGTGACGGGGCTGTCCCAGCCCCAGGCGCTCGACTGCTGCAGCCCGAGCACCGCGAGCCCCATGCCGCTCGCCACGAGCGCCGTGCCGGGCCAGTCGATCGGCGCCGGATGGCGCTCGTCGGGCGGCTTGGCCTTCGCCGTGAGCAGGAGTGCCATCACCGCCACCGGCAGGTTGATCCAGAAGATCGAGCGCCAGGTCCACTCGGTCAGGTAGCCACCGGCGATCGGCCCCACGGCGGTGAGCGCGCCGGTGATGCCGAAGAATGCCGCCATCGCCTTGCCGCGGTCCGCGATCGGGAAGGCGGCGACGATGATCGCGAGCGCCGCCGGGAACATCAGCGCGGCGCCCGCGCCCTGCACGACGCGGAAGAAGATGAGCCAGGCCTCGGCCACGTCGCCGGTCGGCACCAGCCCGCAGAGGGCGGAGGCGCCGGCGAAGAACACCACGCCGATCACGAGCATGCGCCGGTGCCCGGCGATGTCCGCCAGGCGGCCGCCGAAGGCGAACAGCGCCGCCAGCGAGAGCAGGTAGGCGTTGATGATCCACTGCGTCCCGGTGGCCGAGAGCCCGAGGTCCCGCTGGAGCTCCGGCACGGCGAGGGCGACGATCGTCTGGTCGATGAACGTCATCGACACGGCGAAGATCATCGCCACGAGGATCAGGCGCCTGTTGCCTTCGCCACGCATCGGTGCGGGCGCCAGCCTACCGGCGGTGGCTAATCTCGGCCCTCCGTGCCCCCGACCATAGAGGTGACAGACCTGCGCAAGTCGTACGGCGACGTCGAGGCCGTGCGCGGCCTCTCGTTCGCCGTCGAGCGCGGCGAGGTGTTCGGCCTGCTGGGTCCCAACGGGGCCGGCAAGACCACGACCGTCGAGATCCTCGAGGGCTACCGGCGGCGCTCGGGGGGCGAGGTGAGGGTGCTCGGGCGCGACCCCGAGAGCCGCGACCGGAGCCTGCAGGAGCGCGTCGGGATCGTGCTCCAGAGCAGCGGCTTCTACCCCCGCGCGACGGTGCGCGAGGCGGTTGAGCACTTCTCGAAGGCGTATTCGCGGCCGCGCGACCCCGGCGAGACGATCGCGCTGGTCGGGCTCGACGAGAAGGCCGACGCCCGCACCAAGGACCTGTCGGGCGGCCAGCGCCGCCGGCTCGACCTCGCGCTCGCCCTCGTCGGCGATCCGGAGCTCGTCTTCCTCGACGAGCCCACCACCGGCTTCGACCCGGCCGCACGGCGCACCGCCTGGGGGGTGGTGCGGCGGCTGGAGGAGCTCGACAAGACGGTGCTGCTCACGACGCACTACCTCGACGAGGCGCAGGAGCTGGCCGACCGCGTGGCGATCGTCAAGGCCGGGCGCATCGTGGCGGAGGGCCCGCCCTCGCAGCTCGGGTCGGCGACCTCCGCCTACCGCGTCTCCTATCTGAGCGAGGGCCGCCACGTGGAGCTCCAGACGGACGACCCGACCGAGCTGCTCCACCGCCTCACGCGCGACGCGCTCGCTCGCGGCGAGCGGCTCGAGGGGCTCGAGGTGGCGCGCCCGAGGCTCGAGGAGGTCTATCTCGAGCTGACCCGGGAGGCAGACTCGGTATGAGCGGCTTGGCGCTGGCGTGGCAGCAGTTCCGCTTCGAGCGGCGCATGTTCTGGCGCAACCCGAGCGCCGCCTTCTTCAACTTCCTGC
>JBKGUS010000603.1:0-13754 GCA_046462295.1 Thermoleophilaceae bacterium
TGGGGGAAGGCACGATCGGGGAGCCGGGATGAGGGAGCGCATCGATCTCGAGGCGCCGCTCTCGGGCGACTTCCAGGCCGTCGTCCGGCTCATCATCGGCGGCATCGCCGAGCGCGTCGACTTCGCGTTCGAGGAGATCGACGACCTCCAGCTCGCCGTCGAGCGCCTCCTCGCGGAGGCGGGGACCATCGGGAGCGTGCGGCTCTCGTTCGAGGTCGGCGCGGACGGCATCCGTACGCGCGTGGGCCCCTTGAGCGAGCACAAGGTGGCGGAGGCCCTCCGCGACGGCGACGCCATGCCCGGAGAGCTGACGCTGCGGCGCATCCTCCAGACGGTCGTGGACTCGTTCGGGGTCGACGAGGCCGATGACGGCCGCATCGTCGTGCGTCTGGAGAAGGTCAAGGGCTTGGCGTGAACGTCCCCCGGGGGAACCACGCCAGCGCCGACGCCCGGCGCGCGAGCAGTCCCGAGCGTGCGCGCGAGGAGGACCGCGAGCTCCTGCGTCGGTATCACAAGACGGGCGACACGAACGCCCGCGAGGAGCTGATCCAGCGCCACCTGCCGCTCGTGCGCTCGCTGGCGCGTCGCTATGCAGGCCGCGGCGAGGCACTCGAGGACATCGAGCAGGTCGGCGCGATCGGGCTGATCAAGGCAATCGACCGCTTCGAGCTCGAGCGCGAGGTGTCGCTCGCCACCTACGCCACGCCGAACGTGGTGGGCGAGATCAAGCGCCATTTCCGCGACAAGGGCTGGGCGATCCGCGTGCCGCGCGCGCTGCAGGAGCTGAACGCGTCGATGTCCGGCGCGATCGAACGGCTGACCGGCCGGCTCGGACGCTCGCCCAGCATCGCCGAGATCGCCGAGGAGCTCAAGACCACTCCGGAAGAGGTGCTCGAGGCGATGGAAGTGGGCTCGGCCTACTCGACCGTGTCGCTGTCGAGCGGCCCGACGGGCGACGAGGAGCTCGACCCGCTCGAGACGATCGGCGGCGAGGACGCCGAGTTCGAGCGGTCCGAGGACCGGGCGGCGCTCGAGCCGGCCCTGGAGCGCCTCGCACCGCGTGAGCGCGAGATCCTGCGCATGCGCTTCGAGGAGGGCCTGCCCCAGACGCAGATCGCGCAGCGCGTCGGACTGTCCCAGATGCACGTGTCCCGCCTGATCCGCAAGTCGCTCGCGGTGATGCGCGAGGAACTGCTTCGTTGAGCGCGAACGTGCTCCGTTAAGGGCACGTTTTCTCTTCCCCGCGAAGGTCAACGAATTTGCCCAAACGAGGTATAACCCGGCGCGGCGAGCTGTCCTGCTCGCCCAAGAACTGCGGGAGGGAAAACTTGATGGGGAAGCACAGTAGACGTGTGCTGGCGATGCTTCTTGCCGTCCTCTGCATGGGGTTCGTGGTCGCATGCGGCGACGACGACGATGACGGCGGAGGCGGAGGCGGGGGCAGCGGTGAAGCGAAGAGCGGCGGGTCGATCACGATCTCGCAGACGTCGCAGCCGGACTTCCTGGATCCGGCGCTCATGTACACGGTGAACGCCGTCGAGCCGTCGTGGCTGGTTTACACGCCGCTCATCACCTATCCGCGCACCGGCACGGACAAGGACTCGAGCCTGATCCCGGGCCTCGCCGAGGAGATGCCGACCATCTCAGAGGACGGCCAGACCTACGAGCTGACGCTGCGCAAGGGGCTCAAGTACTCGGACGGCTCTCCCGTCAAGGCCTCCGACTTCGAGCACGCGATCAAGCGCGTGCTGAACCTCGAGTCCGGTGGGTCGGCGTTCTTCCTGGGGATCACTGGCGCGCAGGACTTCGTGGACGCCGGCAAGTGCAACGGCGACATCGCGGGCATCGAGACGAACGACCAGAGCGGCAACATCACGATTAACCTGGACGCGCCGGACGGCTCGTTCTCGCACGTGCTGTCGATGTGGTTCGCGGCCCTCGTGCCGGGCGACACACCGTGCCGCAACCTGACCGAGGAGCCGCCGCCGGGCGTCGGCCCCTACATGTACACGGAGTCGGTCCCGAACCGGCAGTTCGTGATGGAGAAGAACCCGAACTTCCCGGACCTCGGGCCGGACATCCCGCCCGGGAACATCGACACGATCACCACGAAGATCATCAAGAGCGCGCAGCGCCAGGCCCAGGACGTCATCTCGGGCGACCTCGACTACATGCAGGACCCGCCCCCGGCGGACCTCAAGCCGGAGGTGCAGGCGGAGTACTCGGACCGATACGAGGAGGTCACGACGGCCTCGACGTACTACATCTTCATGAACCACCGGGTTCCGCCGTTCGACAAGCCGGAGGTCCGCGAGGCGGTCAACTGGGGCATCGACAAGCCGGCGCTGGCCCGCCTGTTCGCGGGCGAGCTGGCACCCGGCTGCTCTTTCCTGCCGCCCGGCGTGCCGGGCTTCGACGAGGCCATGGACATCGAGGAGTGCCCGTGGGGCAACCCGAACGAGCCGCCTGACCTCGAGCGGGCCCGTCAGATGATCGAGGACGCCGGAGAGGCCGGCACCAAGCTCACGGTGTACGGCAACAACGACGACCCGACCGACAAGGTCACCGCGGCGATCGCCGACCAGCTCACGAAGATGGGCTTCGAGGCCGAGCCGAAGATTCTCGACGGCGGCGTGTACTTCCAGACCATCGGAAGCGCCAAGGAGAAGGCCCAGATCGGGTTCGCCAACTGGTTCCAGGACTTCCCGCACCCGAAGAACTTCATGTTCCTGGTGGACGGGGCGTCGATTCAGCCGACCCTCAACCAGAACTTTGGGAACGTGGATGACCCGGAGATCACGAAGGGGATCGCCGAGCTGAACGAGGAGCCGGTGATCAATGACGAGGTGACGGAGCGCTGGCGGGAGCTGAACGTCCAGCTGGTGGAGGAGGCACACATCGTGCCCTACGGCCACCGCAAGCTGGCGACGTTCCTCTCGGAGCGGATGGACTTCGAGAACTGCCGGCGCTTCCACCCGGTGTACAACAACGTCTACTCCAGCTGGTGCCTGAAGTAGACGTCTGACGGCTTCCCCGCGGGAGGGCGCATCGGCGCCCTCCCGCTGGGGTAGTGTGTGCGTTGAGGGAGAGCGCTTCGCAGATGGCGACCGAGCCCGCACTCGAGCAGACCGGCTTACAGGGCCCGGCAGCCTGGGAGGAGGAGGCCGAGCGCGAGCACGTTCACGGCCTCGGACCATGGCGGCTCGGGCTCCGACGGCTACGGCGCAACAAGGTCGCGATCGCCTTCGGGTTTCTCTTCGTCTTGCTGGTCGCGGTGTGTCTCGCGGCTCCGCTGTGGGCCAACAACGTCGCCGACACGGCCCCGAACACCAACCACCTGTCGGACACGATCCAGGTCGACGGGGAGACCGTGAACGTCGTCGGACTCGACGGCGTTCCCATCGGCCCCCAGTACTGGAAGGCCGACGGCAAGTTCTTCCTCGGCGCCGACCGAAACGGCCGCGACGTCATGGTGCGGCTTCTCTACGGCGGGCGGAACTCGCTGCTGATCGGGATCAGCGCGGCGCTGATCACGACGTTCCTGTCGATCCTCCTCGGAACGCTGGCCGGTTACTTCCGGGGGGCGGTCGACATAGTCATCAGAGCCCTGCTGGACATCATGTGGTCGTTCCCGGTGATCATCCTCGGCGTGGCGCTCGGCGTGGCGCTCGCCCTCGGCGGCTTCCAGCTCTGGTTCATCAACGTCTCGGGTGACTCGCTACTCATCCCGATCCTCATCATCGGGCTGGTCTACGTGCCGTACATGTCGCGGCCGGTTCGCGGCCAGGTGCTCTCCCTGCGCGAGAAGGAGTTCGTCGAGGCCGCCCGCGCCCAGGGCGCCGGCCCGCTCCGGATCATGTTCAGCGAGATTCTCCCGAACCTCGCCTCGACGATCCTGGTCTTCTTCACGCTCCTGATCGCGAACGCCGTGTTGCTCGAGGCGGCCCTGTCGTTCCTCGGCGCCGGCGTGCGGCCGCCCACCCCCTCGTGGGGCACGATGATCGACGAGGGCGTCGACCGCATCGCCACCGCCCCGCACCTCACGATCGTGCCCGGCCTGATGCTCGTCCTGACCGTGTTGTCGCTGAACGTGTTCGGCGACGGGGTCCGCGACGCGCTCGACCCGCGGGCCAAGGTGCGGCTGGAGCACTAGCGCATGGGCCGCTTCGTCGTCCGCCGCCTGATGCAGATGGTGCTGGTGATGTTCGCGGTGTCGGTGATCACGTTCCTCATCTTCAACGTGATCCCGAACAGCGATCCGGCGGTCCGGATGGCGGGCCGTCAGGCGAGCCAGTCGACGATCAACGAGATCCGCCGGGAGTGGAAGTTCGACGATCCGATCTACGTGCAGTACGTGACGACCATGAAGCAGGTCTTCACGGGCGACCTGCAGTCCTATTTCACCCAGCTGCCGGTGAGGGAGGAGATCGTCAAGGGGCTGCCGCGCACGATCTCCCTGGCCGCCGGCGCGGCGCTCCTGTGGATGTTCGTGGCGATCTGCCTCGGGCTCTACAGCGCGGTGAAGGCTGGAAGGTTCGCCGACCGCTTCTTGACAATCGTCGCGCTGGTCGGCATCTCGATGCCGGTCTTCTGGATCGGGGCCCTGATGAACCACTACCTGGGCTTCAAGCTCGGCTGGTTCCCGAACGGCGGGTACGTGGAGCTGACCGAGGACCCGGTCGACTGGGCCTACCACCTGCTCCTGCCGTGGACCGCGCTCGCGATCCTGTTCATCGGGTTCTACTCGCGCGTGCTGCGCTCGAACGTCCTCGACACGATCAACGAGGACTACGTGCGCACGGCGCGCGCGAAGGGGCTCGGCGAGCGCCGAATCATGGTGCGCCACGTGCTGCGCAACTCCATGATCCCGATCGTCACGCTGTGGGGGCTCGACTTCGGGGCCGTGGTCGGCGGCGGGGCCATCCTGACCGAGACCGTGTTCGACCTGCAGGGCGTCGGCCAGTACGCGGCCGAGGCGGTCGGCCAGCTGGACGTGCCGCCCGTGCTCGCCACGACGATGTTCCTCGCGTTCTTCGTCGTGATGATGAACGCGATCGTCGACATCCTGTACGCCTACCTCGATCCGCGGATCCGGCTTCAGTGAGCGACGCGCAGCCGCTGCTCTCGGTCGAGGACCTGCGCGTCTCGTTCGCGACCGAGGAAGGGATCGTCCAGGCGGTCGACGGCGTGTCGTTCGAGCTCGAGGCCGGCGAGGTGCTGGCGGTGGTGGGCGAGTCCGGCTCCGGCAAGTCGGTGACCGCGATGACGCTGATGGGGCTCACGCGCTCGCCCAACGCGCGCTTCGAGGGCACCGCCCACTACAAGGGGACCGAGCTGATCGAGGCGTCCGAGGACCACCTGCGCCGGGTGCGTGGGGCCGAGATCGCGATGATCTTCCAGGACCCGATGACCTCGCTGAACCCGGTGCAGCGGGTGGGCAGCCAGATCGTCGAGCAGATCCAGGAGCACGAGGGCGTCCCGGACCAGCAGGCGCGGGAGCGCACCGTCGAGCTGCTCGAGCGGGTGGGGATCCCACGGGCGCGCGAGCGGGTGGACAACTACCCGTTCGAGTTCTCCGGGGGCATGCGGCAGCGGGTGATGATCGCGCTGGCGCTCTCGTGCAACCCTTCGGTCCTGATCGCCGACGAGCCCACCACGGCGCTCGACGTGACGATCCAGGCGCAGATCCTCCAGCGCATCCGCGAGCTGCGGGAGGAGACCGGCGCCGCCGTGATCCTCGTGACCCACGACCTCGGAGTGGTCGCGGACATCGCCGACCGCATCGCGGTCATGTACGCCGGCCGCATCGTCGAGCAGGGGACCCTCGACCAGATCTTCTACGACCCGCAGCACCCGTACACCTGGGGGCTGCTCGGGTCGATCACGCGGGTGGACAGGCCGCGGCCGGAGCGGCTGCCGGCGATCGCCGGGCTGCCGCCGTCGCTGGCGGACCGGCCGGAGGGCTGCCACGTCCGGCCGCGCTGCCCGCACGAGTTCGCCGAGCGCACGAAGGTGCCGCCGCTCCAGGCGCGCGTGGACGGGCAGCAGGACCACCGGGACCGGTGCTGGCTGTCGGTGGACGAGAAGCGCTCGAAGCGCGAGGTTCTGCCGGGGGAGATCGGGCTGGGCGCCAAGGAGGGGGCTGCGCGGACGTGAGCGTCGAGGCGGCACAGCCGGCGGCGGGCGACGCGTCGCCGAACGGCGGCTCGCCGCTGATCGAGGTCGAGCACCTCAAGGTCTTCTTCCCGATCAAGCAGGGCATCCTCGTCGAGCGCCAGGTGGCCCAGGTGCACGCGGTCAACGACGTCACGCTCTCGATCGCGGAGGGCGAGACGCTCGGGCTCGTGGGAGAGTCGGGCTGCGGCAAGACCACGATGTCGCGGGCGATCATGCGCCTGATCGACTCAACCGAGGGCAGCCTGCGGTTCCGCGGCAAGGACGTGACGAAGGCGGGCCGCAAGCAGATGGAGCCGCTGCGGCGCGAGATGCAGATGGTGTTCCAGGACCCGTTCGCGTCGCTCAACCCGCGCAAGCGGGTCGGGCAGATCATCGGGATGCCGCTGCGCCTCCACGGTTCGAACCGTAAGGACGTGGAGCCGCAGGTGCGCGACCTGCTCGGCAAGGTCGGGCTCCACAAGGAGCACGTCAACCGCTTCCCGCACGAGTTCTCGGGCGGCCAGCGCCAGCGGATCGGGGTGGCTCGGGCACTCGCCTTGGAGCCGCGGCTGATCGTGCTGGACGAGCCGGTCTCGGCGCTCGACGTGTCGGTGCAGGCTCAGATCATCAACCTGCTCGACGACCTTCAGGACGACTTCAAGCTCACCTATCTGTTCGTGGCGCATGACCTGTCTGTGGTACGGCACGTGTCCGATCGGATCGCCGTCATGTACCTCGGAAAGCTGATGGAGGTCTCGCCGGCGGAGGAGCTATACACGAAGCCGATTCATCCGTACACATCGGCGCTCTTGTCCGCGATCCCCATTCCCGATCCGCGGGAGAACCGGAGCCGCGAGCGGATCGTGGTCGGCGGAGAGCCGCCGAACCCGATCAACCCGCCGTCCGGATGCGTGTTCCACCCGCGCTGTCCGCGCGCCACGGACGTCTGCCGCCAGGTGGAGCCGCCGCTGGCGCGCTACGCGAACGGCCATCTGGCGGCCTGCCACCACCCGCTCAGCGTGACCCCCGAGGAGATCGGCGCGGCCATGAGGGATCGCTCGAGCCCGGTGTCGGCCGGTGACGAGATGCCGACCGCCCCCCAAACGGGTGGCGACCCCGTTCAGGGTTAAGACAGCTTCCGCGCCAGAAACGCCACCGAGGGGGTCGTTCCCCCAAACGGGCTTGACCGAACCGCCTGCGAGGGCTTGCATGCGCCCCGTGCCCGTGACGGCGGCACGACGCCGCCCGCCCCATTCGTCGCGCTCACCGCCCCGAGATCCTCAGTGCTGGACGGTACAACCGCCCCTGCTCTGAGCGCGTTTTGCGCGGTACTTGCACGAAATCCTACGCGAAGTCGCCCAGAGTGTGTCAGAGTAGTGAGTGTTCGCAGAGGTTTGGGACGCAAACCTGTGCGGGAGTGCCCGGAGACATCTCGAAAGGAACCCCATGCCTTCCCGTCGCACCTGATCGATTCCTGCCCGGCTCGCCTCTAGAGGCCCGGGAACTGAAGCCCCTAAGTGCATGCTGAGAAGCGTGCACTCAGACGACCAACTCATGAGGCCGCGCACGATGCGCGGCCTCAGTGTGTTCAACGCGCGCTATTCGCTCTAGGCTGCTCGACCGTGCGCGCGGCGATCGATCTCTTCCGGCGGGAGCGCCGGGCACGCTGGTTCTTCGGCGCGCTGGCGCAGTCCGCGCTCGGCAACGGAGCGGGCTACGTCGCACTCCTGCTGATCGCGTACGACCGGTGGCACTCGCCCTGGGCAATCACGCTCGTCCTCATGGCCGACCTACTCCCGGCCATGCTGCTCGGCCCGGTCTTTGGGGCCGCCGCCGACCGCTGGTCGCGGAAGGCCTGCATGGTGATCGCAGACCTGCTCCGCCTCGTGGCCTTCGTCGGCATCGCCTTCGTCGACGGCATCGAGCTCACGCTGCTCCTCGCCCTGGTCGCCGGATGCGGGACGGGCCTCTACACCCCGGCCGCGCTTGCATCCCTGCCGGGCCTAGTTCGGCCGGAGCGCCTCCCCGCCGCGACATCCGTATACGGCGCGATCGCCGACCTGGGCTTCACCGTCGGTCCCGCGCTCGCCGCAGTGGTGCTGCTCTTCGGCAGCGCGGAGCAGCTGACGCTGTTGAACGGTGTGACCTTCGGGATCTCGGCGATCGTGCTGGCGAGGCTTGCGTTCGGTGAGGCTCCGCGCGCCGCCGAGGGATCTCACCAGTCGCTGCTTGCGGAGGCGCGAGCCGGGCTTGCGGCGTCGGCCGGGATGCCGGGTATCCGGGCACTGCTCGGAGTCTCCGCCGGCGCCCTCTTCTTCGCCGGCCTGTTCAACGTGGCAGAGCTTCCGTTCGCGGAGGACATCCTCGACAGCGGCGAAGTGGGCTACTCCGTGCTTGCAACGGTCTTTGGGGCCGGGTTCATCGCGGGGTCGCTGACGGGCACGGCCGGAGCCGCGCCCGTGACGCTCAAGCGCAGGTTCGGCCTCGGGCTACTGGTGCTCGGCGCCGGCTTCGTCGCCACGGGCTTAGCCCCCGGGTTCGCCGTCGCACTCGCAGCGTTCGCCCTCGGCGGCTTCGGGAACGGGATGGTGATCGTCTACGAGCGCCAGTTGATCCAAGCCGCCGTGCCCGATCGACTCGCCGGCCGCATATTTGGCATGAAGGACGCTTTGTCGGCGTGGGGCTTTGGCCTGGCGTTTGTCTCCGCGGGCGCGCTGATCACGCTCATCGGCGTGCGCGACCTCCTCATCGTGGCGGGCATCGGTGCGCTTCTATCGTGGCTCGTTGCCGGTCGGATGCTCGCGAATGCCTTCAACGAGCGGGAACCCGTGCCGGCGGGCGCGTCCGGGTCAGGCGCGGGCGCCCAGGCTATCGGCGACGCTGGTGCGGGCCAGCAGCGCACGAACCTCGTCGGCGGCGCTGGCAACAGCCGGCGCGCCGGACTCGATCAGCGCGCAGAGGGCGTCGACGACGGCGGGGTCGAACTGCGTCCCGGCGCCGGCACGTAGCTCCTCCAAGGCCTCGGCCTGTGACATCGCGTTGCGGTAGGGCCGGTTGGTCGTCATCGCGTTGAACGCGTCGGCCGCGAACACGATGCGGGACTCGAGCGGGATCTCCTCGCCACGGAGAGCGTCGGGGTAGCCGGTCCCGTCCCAGCGCTCGTGGCAAGAGCGGACGATCTCGCCGACTCGCCCGAGCAGCCCGCCGACCCGGTCCAGCATGAACTGGCCCTCGATCGTGTGGGTCTTCATCACCTCGAACTCGCTGTCGGTGAGCGCGGACGGCTTGTTGAGGATCTCCTTCGGGATCGCGATCTTGCCGACGTCGTGCAGCAGCGCCGCGAACTCGAGCTCCTGACGGCGGGACCGGTCGACGCCCAGCTCATCGGCCGTCGCGTGGACAAGCTCGACCACCGAACGGGAGTGGTCGGCGGTGTACTGATCGTCGAACTCCACGACGTCCGCCAACAGCATCACTGTCCCGCGGTAGGCGCGCTGCAGCTCCAAGGCTGCGGTGTATCGCTCGCGCCGGTCGCGTGAAAGGATCTCGAGCAGCCAGACGAGCGGTCCGACGGTCAGCAACATCAGGGGCTGATCCACCGCGGAAAGGGTGATCGCGAAGGCGATTGGGGCGAGGATCGCGTCGAAGCGAACAACTTCGATGTAGTCGTGGGTGATCGTCCGGAAAGAGAGTCCGTCGACAGTCCGATCACGCAAGACCGCCCAGCAGAAGTCGAACGCGAACTGTGCCACGAGCGCGGCCCCGTACACGCCCACGAACTCGAGCGACGCGTCGCCCGGCGCGAAGGCGGCAAGCACGAGCACTGGCCCTATGGAGAACCAGCAGTCACTGCACGACGTGATCACGCGCTCGGGATGCATGCTGCGATCGAGGATCTGCGGCACAACGGAGAGCACGGCGGCGAGCGCGACGCAGAGGGGCACGTACGGCAGCGGCGCCATGAGGAGAAGCGGCACGAACGCGAGCGCCTCCGGCACGACGAAGGTGTTCCCGACCTCGAAGCGGACTCGAGACATAAGGGCGTAGCCGAGGACCAGGCCCACGAGAAGCAGCGGCTGCGTCTCGCGCTCGGACGGCAGAAGGATCGCGATCAGGCCCGCTGTGATGAGGAAGGCGGTTGCAGACAGTCCAACGACCGCCCGCTCTCGCGAACTGATCCTTCGGAGCTTCCGCGCGCGCGACTCCCCGACAAGCTCTTCAGCGCCCATCACTCGTTCCATCGTCCTGACCCCTTGGTCCGCGCGAGAGTGTGCGTGAGAAATGCACACCTTTCGAGGCCGAAGCTCCATCCGGGTTGCAAGGCTTCTGCGGACCGTGGCCGGAAGTTGCAGCTATGCCGGCCCCGATAATGGACATGTCGCGCCCGGCGGGCGCCCCCAGCCGGTTACATAAACTCACCGGCATGAAAGCGGACGAGATCCGCGAGCTGTTCCTGTCCTTCTTCGAGGAGCGCGGCCATCTGCGCATGCCCTCGGCATCGCTCGTGCCGCCCTCCTACGACCCGTCCGTCCTCCTCACCACCGCGGGCATGCAGCCGTTCAAGCCCTACTTCCGCGGCGAGGAGGAGCCGCCGTCCAAGCGGCTGACCTCCTGCCAGAAGTCGTTCCGGACCGTCGACATCGAGGTCGTCGGCACCACCAAGCGGCACCTCACCTTCTTCGAGATGCTCGGCAACTTCTCGGTCGGCGACTACTTCAAGCAGGGCGCTGCCGAGTACGCCTGGGAGCTCTCCACGCAGGGCTTCGGCTTCGAACCCGAGAAGATCTGGATCACGGTCTTCGGCGGCGACGAGGAGCTTGGGCTCGGCCCCGACTCCGAGGCGATCGAGGTCTGGCGGTCCATCGGAATCCCCGACGACCGCATCGTCCTGCTCGGGCGCGAGGACAACTTCTGGCAGGCCGGTCCAACGGGACCGTGCGGGCCGTGCTCAGAGCTCTACTACGACCGCGGGCCCGACTTCGGCCCCGACACGGACCGCCCGGGCGACGACACCGACCGCATGGTCGAGTTCTGGAACCTCGTCTTCATGCAGTACGAGCTCCAGTCGGACGGCTCGCTCCCGGACCTCCCGTTCAAGAACATCGACACCGGCATGGGGCTCGACCGCATGGCGGCGATCCTCCAGGGCGTCTCCTCGGTCTTCGAGACCGCGCACTTCCGCCCGATGGTCGAGCTGGGCGAGGAGCTCTCCGGACGCAGCTACGGGCAGGATTTCCCGACCACGCGCGCGCTGTCCATCCTCGCCGACCACGGCCGCGGCGCGACCTTCCTGATGGCCGACGGCGTCGTGCCCTCGAACGAGGAGCGCGGCTACATCCTCCGCCGCATCATGCGCCGCACGATGCAGCAGGGCCGCGTACTCGCGCTCGAGGGCTCGTTCCTGCCGCCGCTGTACGAGCGCGTGGTCGAGGTGATGGGCGACGCCTACGCCGAGCTGAAGCGCGAATGGCCCACCATCGAGCGCTGGGCGCGTGCCGAGGAGGAGAGCTTCGGCCGGACGCTTGAGCAGGGCGAGCGGCTCCTCGCGGACCTCGTCCGGCGCGCCCGGGAGGAGCAGACCTCCTGGGTCTCCGCCGAAGACGCCTTCAAGCTCCACGACACCTACGGCTTCCCCTACGAGATGACGCGGGAGCTGCTCGCCGAGCAGGGCCTGTCCGTGGACGACCAGGGCTTCGAGGAGCTCATGGAGAAGGCCCGCCAGGTGTCGCGCAGCAGGAAGTCGCCGGCCATCGCGACCGCCGGCCACGAGGTGCACGTCGAGCACGAGGACGTTGCGCGCTTCGCCAGGCGGGCGGGCTTCCGGACGCGCTTCGTGGGCTACGAGACCACCGAGGCGGACACCGTGCTCCGGGTGGCCGAGCGCGCCAACGGATGGGTGCTCGCGAAGCTCGAGGAGTCACCTTTCTACCCGGAGGGCGGTGGGCAGGTCTCCGACACCGGCCATGTCGAGACGCCGGGCGGGCGCGCGCGGGTCGTCGACGTGTACCGCCTCGGCGACGACCAGGCACTCGCGCTCGAGCCGGTCGATGGCGAGTTCGGACCCGGCGAAACGGTCCGCGCGAGCGTTGAGCGCGCGGCGCGGCTCGCGACGATGCGCAACCACACCGCCACCCACCTGCTGCACGCGGCGCTGCGCGAGCGCCTCGGCACCCACGTGCGCCAGGCCGGATCGTACGTCGGCCCGGACAAGCTGCGTTTCGACTTCACCCACGGCGAGCGCCTTTCGGACGACGAGCTGGCCGACGTGGAGAGCCGCGTGGCGGGCTGGATCGCCTCGAACCACCCGGTCCGCGCGATCGAGACCACCCGCGATGAGGCGGAGCGGCTCGGCGCGATGGCGCTCTTCGGCGAGAAGTACGGCGAGCGCGTGCGGATGGTCGAGATCGAGGAGGTCTCGCGCGAGCTGTGCGGCGGCACGCACGTGGCGGCCACGTCGGAGCTCGGTCTCTTCCACCTGACGACCGAGACCTCGAGCGCCTCGAACGTGCGGCGCATCGAGGCGATCACGGGGCCGGCCAGCGCGGAGCTGTTCCGCGAGCGGAGCGAGCGCCTGCGCGAGATCGCCGCCACACTGAAGGTCCCTGAGCACGAGGTGGTGCGTGCGGTCGAGCGGCTCAGCGAGCGGGTCAAGGAGCTCCAGAAGAAGCCAGCGGGCGGTCCCGACCGGGCCACGGCCGACCAGCTCGTAGCGGGTGCCGGCGAAGTAGCCGGCGTGCGCGTGGTCGTGGAGGCGGTGAGCGCCCCCGATGCGAAGGCGCTGCTCGAGCTGTCCGACGCGGTCCGGCAGCGCCTGGGCGAAGCCGCGGTCGTGCTCGGCACCGCGGTCGACGCCCGGGTGCACCTGGTGGCGAACGTCGCGCCCGGCGTCGCCGAGCGCGGGGTGAAGGCGGGCGACGTGGTCCGCGCGGCGGCCCAGGTAGCCGGCGGCGGAGGCGGGGGCCGCGACACGATGGCCCAGGCGGGCGGCCGCGACCCGGAGAAGCTGCCCGAGGCGCTGGCGACGGCGCGGGCGGAGATCGAGAAGGCGCTCGCCTGATGCTTGCGCCGGCGGCGCGGGGAGACTCGGCGGCCGGCGCGGTCGCTCGCCCGCCGCGCCGCGGCTCGTCCTGATGGGCCGCATCCTCGCTCTCGATCATGGGTCCGCCCGCTGCGGGTGCGCGATCTCGGACCCCTCGGGCACGCTCGCCACGCCGCTCGAGGCCGTGGAGCGCCCGGACTCGAAGCGCGGGCTCTCCGCCGTCGTCCGGATGGTGCGAGAACATGGCCCCGAACGGGTGGTGGTCGGGCTCCCCCTCACCCTGAGGGGGGAGGAGGGCGAGCAGGCCGCCGCGGCACGAACGTTTGCAGAACGCCTCGAACGGAGATTGGACATCCCTGTGGAGCTGCACGACGAGCGCCTCACGACGAGGCTCGCCGAGCGCACCGGGGGATCGGAGAACGCAGACTCGCGCGCCGCCGCGCATCTGCTCGAGAGCTACCTGGCTCACCCATCCGCGGGGTCGCGCCGGTGAGCGCCGGGCCGCCGCCCGTCCCCGGGGGCCGGAGCGCCGAGGAACGCGAGGCCGCGCGCCGCGAAC
>JBKGUS010000604.1:0-11330 GCA_046462295.1 Thermoleophilaceae bacterium
ACTTCGGCCACGACGAAGCGGCCGTGCTGAACGGCGGCCTCGCGGCCTGGCGCGATGCGGGCGGCCCGTTGGAGGCTGGCGAAGCGGACGCCGCACAGCCGCGACCACGAAGCGGGCACCCCACCGAGCCGCATCCGCGAAGCGAGGACGCCGGACCCACCGGGCCGCATCCGCGAAGCGAGGACGCCGGACCCGGCCACCCGCCCGGGCAGCACCCCTTCACCGCCAAGCAGCGCGACGACGACACGGCGACAGCAGACGAGCTGAGCGCCACCAGCCCAAGGCTCCTCGACGCCCGCGCCCCAGAGCGCTACCGCGGCGAAACCGAGCCCATCGACCCCGTGGCCGGCCACATCCCCGGAGCCGTCAACGTCTTCTTCGCCGAGATCGCGCCCAACGGGCGCTTCCTGCCCGAGGAGGAGCTCCGCGAGCGGCTCGGGGACGAGCCCTTCGTCGCCTACTGCGGCTCCGGCGTCACCGCCTGCACGCTCGTGCTGGCGGGCGAGCTCGCGGGCGTCGAGGGCCGGCTCTATCCCGGGTCCTGGAGCGAGTGGTGCCGGCGTTAGCCCGCCTCGAGGACGTCCCGCATCCGCTCCAGGTCCTTCTGCACGTTGCGCCGCACGAGCGGCGCGAACAGCGGCGACCCCAGCGAGAAGAACCCGCCGCCTCCCCGCACGTGGTTCCTCACAACCGTCCCCCCGTCTCGCTCCTCGAACGTGTAGGTGATGTGCATCGGGAAGGGCGCCTTCACCGACCGCATCTCGAGGACGCTGCCGGGCTCGAGCGTCGTCACCTCGTTCACGTACTCGACACGCCGACCCATGAACGACGCCACGCGCGCCACTCGAGAGCCCTCCCGCAGCGGCCCCTCGCCGAGCAGGCGCGCCTCGCGCAGGCCCCCGATCCACTCCGGGTCGTTCGCCGGGTCGGTCATGTAGGCCGCCACCTGCTCGCGCGGCCGCCGGACGTGGACCTCTGCCAAGACGTCGATGCTCATCGCTTCCCCGCTCTCCACCACACGGCGTCACTCACCGCCAGCCGCAGCAGCGGGCCCGGCGGCGGCTCCGTACGGTACTGCGGGTAGCGCGCCGCCAGCGCCTCGAGCGCGGGCCCGGCCGGCTCGATCGAGACCTTTCCGCGCAGCTCCAGCCACGCGAGCCGGGACCAGTCCTCGTCGTAGCGGTCGACCAGCAGGGCGGCCTCCGGGCGCCGCCGCAGCCGCCGCACCCGCGCCGGCTCGGCTGAGCGCTTCGGCTTCCGGTCGATCGCGCTCCACACCGCCCCCTCCCAGACCGCGAACACCACCGGCAGCACTCGCGGCAGGTCGCGCTCGTCGAGCAGCGCAAGCCGCCCCACGCGCGCCGACGACAGCAGCTCTCCGGCCCACGCGGGTAGCCCCTCTAAGGTCATCGGCCGAGCTTATGCGCCGCCGCGCAAGCGTGGCTTGGGTGGCGGCCGTAAAGAGAGGAGACCGCAGGTGAAGATCGGCATCGGGCTGCCAACGACGATCCCCGGCGTCACCGGTCAGCAGGTGATCGAATGGGCGACAAGGGCCGAGGCCGCCAGCTTCTCCTCGCTCGGCACGATCGACCGGATCGTCTACCCGAACTACGAGCCGCTGGTTTCGCTCGCGGCGGCGGCCGCCGCGACCGAGCGCATCAACCTCACGCCCTCGATCCTGATCCTCCCCTACCGCATCAGCGCGGCGATCGTCGCCAAGCAGGCGGCAACGCTCCACCTCCTGTCCGGCGGCCGGCTCGTGCTCGGCGTGGCGGTGGGCGGCCGCGAGGACGACTACACGGCGGCCGGTGCGTCCTTCACCGATCGCGGCAAGCGCATGGACCGGATGCTCGACGAGCTGAAGCGGCTCTGGGCCGGCGAGGAGCGCGGCTTCGCCGGCGGTGTGGGCCCGGACGTCTCGGACAACCCGCCCGCGCTCATCGTGGGCGGCCAGATCGACGCCGCGTACCGGCGCGCCGCACGGTTCGGCGACGGCTGGATGATGGGCGGCGCCCCGCCCGAGATGTTCCCGGATGCCGTCGGGAAGCTCGAGGCGGCCTGGCAGTCTGAGGGGCGCGAGGGCGAGCCGCGCAAGTTGGCGCTCAGCTACTTCTCGCTGGACGAGGATCCCGAAGCCCAGGCGCGCAAGACGCTGGGCGGCTACTACGCCTTCCTGGGCGACTTCGCCGACATGATCATCGGCTGGGCCGCAACGGGCGAGGACGCCGTGAAGGAGCGCGCGGAGGCCTTCCGGCAGGTCGGCTGCGACGAGCTGATCATGATCCCGTGCTCGACGGATCCGGGACAGGTGGACAAGCTCGCCGCAGCGGTCGTGTAGCCCCGGGCTTCCGTCCACCCCGAGCGCCACGATGCGCCCGGGATGCCATCCGGCAAGTTCGTGATCGGCGGAAGCGCGGCGCTCGCCGCCCTGTTCGCCCGCTTCCGGCGCAGGCCGGAGCCGGCGCCCGACCCGCCGCCGGATCCCGAGCTGGAGGACGAGCCCTGGGAGGACCTGGCGGCCGAGGAGGTCCTCGAGCTGCGCGAGGAGCTCCGCCGCGAGCTGGAGCGGCTCGCGGACGCCGACATTAAGGCTTCGCGAACTCCGCGCGAGAGCAACTCGCCACCCGGGTAGGCTGTTCGCTTCCTCCGGGACCCCTGTCGCCCGTGAACACTCCAGATTCCGCCCAGCCTCCGGGGCCGTCGTCACGCCCCGCAGCCGCGACCCTCGAGTTCCGGGAGGCCACGAAGCGCTATCCCGGGCAGGACCAGCCCGCCGTGGACGGCCTGTCGCTCGAGGTGCCGGCCGGCGAGATCTGCGTGCTGGTCGGGCCCTCCGGCTGCGGCAAGACCACCGCCATGCGGATGGTCAACCGGATGATCGACATCACCTCCGGCGACATCCTGCTCGACGGCCGCAGCGTCCGCGAGCGCCGGCCGGCCGAGCTGCGCCGTGAGATCGGCTACGCGATCCAGCAGATCGGCCTGTTCCCGCACCTGAGCGTGGCGGGCAACATCGCCACGGTTCCGCGCCTGCTCGGCTGGCCGAAGGACCGCATCCGCGCGCGCGTGGACGAGCTGCTCAAGCTGGTCAGCCTCGACCCGCACGAGACCCGAGACCGCTACCCGGCCCAGCTGTCCGGCGGCCAGCGCCAGCGCGTGGGCGTCGCGCGGGCGCTGTCGGTCGACCCCCTGCTGATGCTCATGGACGAGCCGTTCGGCGCGATCGACCCGATCAACCGCGAGCGCCTGCAGAACGAGTTCCTGCGCCTGCAGCGCGAGATCCGAAAGACCATCGTCTTCGTGACCCACGACATCGACGAGGCGATCAAGATGGGCGACCGCATCGCCGTGATGCGGCAGGGCGGCAAGCTCGCCCAGTACGCGCCCCCCGCGGAGCTCCTGATGTACCCGGAGGGGCGGTTCGTGGAGGACTTCGTGGGCGCCGACCGCGCGCTCAAGCGGCTCGCGCTGCAGCGCGTGCGCGACGTGGACCTCTGGAAGGCCCCGCTCGTGCGCGTCGGCGAGCCGGCTGCGGGAGCGCGCGCCAAGCTCGCCGACAGCGAGGTCCCCTATCCGCTGCTCGTGGACGGCGACGGCCGGCCGCTCGGCTGGCTGTCCGAGAAGGGCATGCGGGGCGAGCGTGTCGAGCACGAGCTGCGCTCGAGGGCCGAGCCGATCCTCGAGCTCGACGACGTGCTCCGCGACGCCCTCGCCGACCTGCTCCAGGAGGAGGCCCAGTACGGCCCGGTGGTCGACCACCGCGGCCAGGTGACGGGGGTCCTCTCGATCGAGATCCTCGGCCACGCGCTTCGCACCGACCCCGAAGAGGTCCCGAGCGGGGCCGACGCCGCGGCATGAGCTCTTGGATCGCTCAGGGCGGGCTACAGATCCGCGAGGACCCGACCGAGAGCTGCGAGGCCGACAACGGCTTCTGCCCGGACTGGATCGCGGACAACTTCGACCGCTACGTCGATCCCTTCTTCGAGCACGTCTACCTGACCGTGGTGGCGGTCGCGATCGGCTTCGCGATCTCCTTCACGCTCGCGGTGATCGCGTACCGCCGCCGCTGGCTGATCAGCCCCGTCACGCAGGTGACCGGCATCCTCTACACCGTCCCGAGCGTCGCGGCGTTCTTCCTGCTGCTGCCAGTCACCGGCCGCGGCAAGACCACCGCCCTCATCGCGCTCGTGGCCTACGTGCTGCTGATCATCTTCCGCAACGTACTCACGGGGCTCGACAACGTCCCCGACGAGACGAAGGACGCCGGCCGCGGGATCGGCCTGACCGATCGCCAGCTGCTCTGGCGCGTCGAGGTGCCGCTCGCGCTGCCCGAGATCATGGCCGGCCTGCGCATCGCCGTGACCACCACGGTGGGGCTCGCCACGCTGGCCTTCTTCGCCGGCGCCGGGGGCCTCGGCGGGCAGATCTTCGCCGACATCAACTTCAAGTCGAACGTGGTGGTGGCGGGCGGCCTCGCAGTGCTGCTCGCGGGGGTGCTCGACGGGCTCATCCTGCTCGCGCAGCGGGCGATCACGCCCTGGACACGGGCGGTGGCCGCACGATGAGCACCTCCCTGGCCGTGCTCGGCGACTTCGGCGACGCGATCGACTTCATCTTCAACGAGCGCCCCTCGCCGGCGGGCGGCACCGAGGTGGGCGGTCTGGCCGAGATGTGGGAGCTCATGTGGCCCCACCTCAGGCTCTCGTTCATCTCGATGGCGATCGCCTGCGCGCTGTCGATCCCACTCGGCCTCTGGCTCGGGCACATCCGCAAGGGCGGCTTCCTGGCGATCAACGCGTCGAACGTCGGCCGGGCCGTGCCGACCCTGGCGCTGATCGCCTTCTTCGTGGCCTTCCTGGGGGTGGGCGAGACCAACCTCATCCTGGCGCTCGTGCTGCTCGCGATCCCGCCGATCCTGACCAACGCCTACACCGGCGTGACCCAGGTGGACCCCGACGCCGTCGACTCCGCCCGCGGGATGGGCATGACCGGCGCGCAGGTCGTGCGGCGCGTGGAGCTGCCGCTGGCGCTGCCGCTGATCTTCGGCGGCATACGAATCTCCGCGGTGAACGTGGTGGCCACGGCCACCATCGCGCCGCTGGCAGGGGTCGTCACGCTCGGCGACCCGATCATCAACGTCAACACGTACGGCGACGAGGGCAGGCTCGCGGCGGCGATCGTCGTGGCCCTGCTCGCCGTCGTGACCGAGGTCTCCTTGGCCGCGCTGCAACGCGGCGTCACGCCCCGGGGGCTGAAGCTACAGAGAAGGGAAGCAACCTCATGAGTAGGCACCGCTGGCTGATGCTGCTGATGCTGCTGGTCGCGTCGCTCGCGCTCGCCGCCTGCGGCGACGACGACGATGACGACGGCGGAGGCGGTGGCGGAGACACCGCCGCCCAGGAGGAGAGCGGCGGCTCCGCCATCCAGCGCGACGAGGCGAACTCCGGTACGACGATCACGGTCGGCTCGAAGAACTTCACCGAGCAGAAGGTGCTCGGGGAGATCTACGCGCAGGCGTTCGAGGCGGCCGGCTACACCGTCGAGAAGCAGCTCAACCTCGGCGACGAGAAGACGGCGCTGGCGGCGCTCGAGGGCGGCGACATCGACGCCTACCCGGAGTACACGGGCACCGCGCTGCTGTCGTTCTTCGGCGTGCAGGCGGACAAGCTGCCCAAGGACCCGAACGCCGCCTACGACCAGGCGCGGGAGGGCTTCGCCGAGAAGAACCTGACCGCCTTCGAGCCGACGCCGTTCACCAGCTCGAACGAGGTGGCCGTCACGAAGGAGACCGCGGAGGAGAACGACCTGACGACGATCTCCGACCTGGAGAGCGTGGCCGGCGAGTTCACGCTGTACGGGTCACCCGAGTGCCGCCAGCGGCTCGACTGCCTGCTCGGGCTGCAGGAGGTGTACGGGCTCGAGTTCCAGCGCTTCGTGCCGGTGGACATCGCCCTGCGCCACGAGGTGCTGACCAAGGGCCAGGCCGACGTGTCGATCGTCTTCACGACCGACCCGCAGATCCAGCGCGAGGAGTTCGTCCTGCTCGAGGACGACAAGGACATGTTCCCGCCGTACAACTCGACGCTCGTGATGCGTGACGAGGTCGCCGAACAGGGCGGCGCGAACCTCGAGGAGATCGTGGCGATGGTGAACGAGGGCCTGACCGCCGAGGCGATGCAGGAGCTGAACGCCCGCGTGGACCTCGACAAGAAGACGCCCCAGGAGGTGGCGGGCGAGTACCTGTCGGAGACGGGGCTGGTTCAGTAACGGACTCCGTACCCTGAGCAGCCGGCCAAGCCGGCTGCTTCGGGCCTCACGTCCGGTCAGGGCACGGGCGGCCCGCTGCCGTCCGTGCCCGCCGGGGCGCGAGCTTGCGCTCCATCAAGGCGTCGAGCCGCCTCATGTCGCGCTTGCCGATCGTAAGCGCGTAGACCAGGATCGCGCCGATGAAGATTGTGTACGCGTTCACGTTGCCGTTCTTCGCGAAGTCCAGTACGGCAAGCCCAAGCAGGCCGGCGGTGTCGATCACCACCCCGATCACGAACAGGCGGGTCACGCCCTCCATCCCGTAGCGGTAGCGGAGCACGAGGAAGGCGGCCAGCATGATCCAGAAGGCGGCCTCGAGTCCGATGGCGAGGATCCACTTGAGTTCCATGGGTTTATTTATATCATACGTTCGGTATAGAATCTAGGCGTGCCCAAGATCGTCGACCACGAGGAGCGCCGCGAGGAGCTGGCCGCCGCTGTGTGGCGGCTCGCGTCGCGGGACGGGCTCGACGCGGTGACGATCAGGAGCGTGTCGGCCGAGGCGGGCTGGTCCACCGGCGCGCTCCACCACTACTTCTCCGACAAGGAGGAGCTGCTGCTGTTCGCGTTCAAGACCGTGGCCGACCGGGTCGGCCGCCGGGTGGCGACGGCCAGGGCGGAGTCCGGCGAGCCGCTCGAGCTGGCGCGGGCGCTGCTCGCGATCGGGCTGCCGCTGGACGACGAGCGGCGGGACGAGACGCGCGTCTGGTTCGCGTTCCTCGGGCTCGCGCTGACCCGCCCGCTGCTGGCCCGCGCGCAGCGCCTGGCCTACGAGGCGTGGCGCAGAATGGTGGCCGACGCGCTGCGCGACGCCCAGGAGCGCGGTGACATCGACGAGGAGGTCGACGTGGAACGCGAGGCCGCCGCGCTGGTGGCGCTGGTGGACGGCTTGGCCGTGCAGGCATCGTTCGATCCGGACTGCCTCGACGTCGACCTCGTGGACGAACGCCTGGCCGAGCTGCGACGCGCTCCCGCCCGCTAGCGTCGAGCTGGTGACGGCCGAGCCCCTCCGCTTCGAGGACGACGCGCTGCTGATCCTCGACCAGCGCGCGCTGCCGGGCGAGGAGCGCTGGGTCCGCTGCGAGCGCCCCGAGCAGGTGGCCGAGTGCATCCGAACCCTGGCCGTGAGAGGAGCGCCGGCGATCGGGATCGCGGCGGCGTATGGGATGGCGCTGGCGGACCGGGAGCAGGCGGCCGCACAGGAGACCTCCGCCGCGGGCGCGGACCGCACCGCCGCGAAAGGCCCCGCGGCGGCGGCCGAACTCCTCCGCTCCGCACGTCCCACCGCTGTCAACCTCGCCTGGGCCGTCGACCAGGCGCTCGCCTCCGGCGACCCGCTCGCGTGCGCGCGTCGCCTCCACCGCGAGCAGGAAGCCGCGGACCGCCGTCTCGCGGCCCTCGGTGCCGACCGCTTCGAGCCGGGCGACCGCGCCCTCACCCACTGCAACGCCGGCGCCCTGGCCACCGCCGGCTACGGCACCGCCGGCGGGGTCCTTCGGGCCGCGTGGGAGCAGGGCCGCCTCGCTCAGGTCTGGGTGGACGAGACCCGTCCCCTCAACCAGGGCGCCCGGCTCACCACCTGGGAGCTCGAGCGGGACGGCATCCCCCATCGCCTTGTGACCGACTCCAGCGCCGGCACGCTCATCGCGCGCGGCCTCGTGGACCGGATCGTCGTGGGCGCCGACCGGATCGCCGCCAACGGGGACGTCGCCAACAAGGTCGGCACCTACCCCCTCGCGGTGCTGGCCCAGCGGCACGGCGTGCCCTTCTACGTGGCAGCCCCGGTCTCGACGATCGACCGCGACACGCCCGACGGCGCGTCCATTCCCATCGAGGAGCGCGATCCGTCCGAGCTGGGCGCTGGGGTGCCCGCCGTGAACTTCGCGTTCGACGTGACGCCCGCCGAGCTCGTCACGGCGATCGTGACCGAGGCGGGCGTGCTCGAGCCGCCGTACGACGAGGCCATTGCCCGTGTCGCTCCGCGCTGAGGTGGTCGCCGCGGGGCGCGAGATGCTTCGGCTCGGCCTCGTGGCCGGCACGTCCGGCAACGTGAGCGCGCGCGACGGCGACCGTGTGCTGATAACGCCGAGCGGGCTGCCCTACGGCGAGATGCAGGAGGAGGACGTGGTTGCGCTGTCGCTCGACGGCGCCGTGCTCGAGGGCACGCGCGAGCCGTCGAGCGAGCGGCGCGTGCACCTGGCCGTGTACGCCGCCCGCCCGGACGCCGGAGCCCTGGTGCACAGCCACAGCGTGCACGCAACGGCGTGGAGCTTCCTGGGCGAGCCGCTCGACACGGGCACGGAGGAGCTCGAGCACGCGGCCGGCGGGCCGGTGCTGACGGCGCCGTTCGCTCCGACCGGTTCGGACGAGATAGCCGCCGCGGCCGTGGAGGCGCTCGGAGACCGCCGCGCGGTGCTGCTGGGACGCCACGGCGTGCTGGCGCTGGCGGAGTCGCCCGCCAGGGCGCTCGACGTATGCGTGGCGGTGGACCGCCAGGCCCAGATCGCCCTGCTGCTGCGGTGATCCCGGACGCTCTGCGCGAAGCGAGGCGCCCGCTCTGCCTGGGGATCGGAGGCGGCGGCGACGTGGTGGGCGCACTGGCGACGGCCGAGCACTGCCGACTTGAATACAGCGCCCGCCCGGTGCTGGGCGGAGTGACGTGGGAGCGGCGCCCGATCGATCCTGAGCCCGGACCGCGGAGCGCCGCGGAGATCGAGGGAGCGCGCCCGATCGAGGCGGGCGCGGACGCGCGGCGCGAGCCGCGCGCATCCGCCGAGCGCGAGCCGCGCGCATCCGCCGCGACCACCTCGCCCGTCGTGCTCGCGAGCGCCCACACGCAAGTGCGCTCCAGCGGCGTTCGCTTCGCCGAGTCGCGCATGGCCGAGCTCCTCGGCGAGGAGACCGTTCTCGTCGACGCCAACCACGGTCCGGACGCCATCGGTGCCGGCCTCACCCACGCCGTCGAGGCCCTCGGCTGTGACCTCGTCGTCTTCGTCGACGTCGGCGGTGACGTCCTCGCCCACGGCGACGAGCCCGGCCTCGCCTCCCCTCTGTGCGACTCCGTTCTCCTCGCAGCGGCCGTCCGCATGGCCGCGCGGCCGTCGCCCCAGGTCCTCGGCGCGATCTTCGGCATCGGCTGTGACGGCGAGCTCACCCCCGACCAGGTCCTCGCACGGATCGCCGAGGTCGAGCAAGGCGGTGGCCTCCTCGGCCGCATCCCGATCAGCGAGCCCGTCGCCAGCCGACTCGACGAGGCCGTCGCCGCCGTCCCGACCGAGGCCAGCGCCCTCGCGTTGCGGGCCTTCCGCGGCGAGTCCGGCCGCATCGAGATCCGCGGCGGCAGGCGCTCCGTGGACCTGCGTCCCCTCGCCGCCGCCACCGTCTTCTTCGACCCCGCCGTCGCGGCACGAACCGCCGCCCGACTGGCCGCCGCCGTGGACGACGTGCGGGACCTCGAGGCCGCCAACGAGGTCCTCCACGGCCTCGGCGTCCGGACCGAGCTCGACTACGAGCGCGAGGCGGCCACGTCCGTGTGACCAGATGCACACAAGCCGGCACCGCCGAGCGCAACCCTGGTTGCGTGCTCAAGCGCCTTCCAGACGGAGCCTCGATCCTCGTCCGGCCTATCCGCCCCGATGACAAGCGGATGCTGGAGGACGGGCTGCGGCACCTCTCAGACGAGTCGGTGCAGCGACGCTTCCTCACACTCAAGCGCAGCTTCAGCCGGAGCGAGCTGCGATACCTCACGGAGGTGAACGGCCGCGATCACGTGGCACTGGTCGCCGAATACCCCGGCGAACCGGTACGCCGCCTGATCGCGGTCGCTCGCTTCGTCCGCCTCGCGGACGACCCCACGGCCGCCGAGGCCGCGATCGTGGTGGCCGACGACTGGCAGCGCCGTGGCGTCGGCACCCAGCTCGCCGAGCTGCTCGCAGCCGAGGCCCGCCGCTCCGGCATCCGCCGCTTCACGGCGACGATGTCGAGCGACAACGTGGCCGCGCACCGCCTGATGCAACGCATGGCCACGCACTTGGAGCGCCACGAGGCCGGTCACGGAGTGGCCGAGCTGGTGCTCGAGCTCGCCGCCTAGAGCGAAGCCGCCGCGCGCCAGCTTGCGGGTTTCTGCGGCTAACCTGCGGCGATGATCGCCACCGAGCCCGGTGTGCGCGCATGACGCCGGAGCGCGCGGCCCGCGGCGGCGTGACCGCCGTCTTCTTCCTGAACGGGTTCCTGTTCGGCTCGCTCGTCGCGCGCATGCCCGCGATCCGCGACCACGCCGCGGTGACGAACGGCGAGCTCGGCCTCGCGCTGGCGGGCGTGGCGGTGGGAGCCGTGGTCGCGATGCCGGTCGCCGGCGCGCTCGCCGCCCGGCACGGGAGCCGCGGCCCGACCCGCGCCGCGCTCGCGCTCTCGAGCGGAGCGGTCCTGCTGCCCGTCCTGGCACCGTCCCTGCCGGCGCTCGCCGCCGCCTTCCTGGTCACATGGGCCTTGCGATGGGGTCGCTGGACGTCACGATGAACGCCCACGGGGTGGCGGTCGAGCGCCGCTACGGCCGCCCGATCCTGTCCGGGTTCCACGCCGCCTTCTCGTTCGGCGGCCTCGCCGGCGCCGCCACCGCCGCCACGGCCGCGGCCGCCCAGCTCGATCTGAAGGTTCACGTGGCCCTGGTCGCCGCGCTCTCCCTCGCCGTGGGACTGGGCTGGTCGCGCAGCTTCCTTCACCCGGCGGAGGACGCCTCCGGCACCGAGCATCCCCTGCTGGCGCGTCCGCCGCGCCGGCTCTGGGCGCTCGGCATCGTCGCCTTCTCCTGCCTCCTCGTGGAGGGCGCCGCCGCCGACTGGAGCGCCGTGTACGTGCGTGACGAGCTGAGCACCGGGGCGGCCACCGCCGCCTCCGCGTACGTCGCGTTCTCGCTGACGATGGCGATCGGCCGGCTGTTCGGCGATCGGCTCGTGGCGCGCTTCGGGCCGGTCGCGCTGCTGCGCGGCGGTGGGCTGCTCGCCGCCGCCGGCTTCGGCGCGGGA
>JBKGUS010000605.1:0-5256 GCA_046462295.1 Thermoleophilaceae bacterium
CGCCCGAGGGGAGGTACATGTAGGGGATGTGGGGGAGCAGCAGGTGCTTCATCCAGAAGGTCGGGCGGCCGTCCCTGATCCGTCGCACCCAGCGGTTGAAGCGCGCCGGCCGGCCGCGGTTCAGGAGCGGTGGGATCCGCGGCGTGCGCGCCCGGCCGCCGCGGCACATTCTGGGCGGGCAGAGCGCCGAGGCCTCCTCCGAGGCGACCATCCGGTAGCCGCGGCGCTTGAACATGTCGAAGATCGAGCGCGGGTGGCCGGCGCGATCCGGGCTGCTGCCGTACGACGGCCACTTTCCGTCGAGGATCAGCGGCACCGCTTTGCTCGTCGAGTCGTAGATCGAGTAGGCGTTGCGGAACCAGGTCGAGTCCGCGGCCAGGGCGGCGAAGTTCGGGTAGCGCACCGGGTCGATCCGGCGGCGCCGGTCGAGCAGCGAGTCGCTCGGCAGCTCGTCCATGATCAACAGCACGGCGTGCGGCTTCTTGGGGGGATTCGGCGGCTTCGGAGGCCTTCGGTCCGCCGTCCGCTCGAGGCGCGCCGGTGCCTGCGTCGCGTCGCCCACGCCGCTCGCGAGCACCACGAGCAGGAAGGCGGCAGCGAGGCTCAGGGGCATGGCGACACGGAGCACGATCGTGAGCATGCCCGCGATGTAAGGGAACCGGGCGGATGTTTCACCGGTCCGTAACAGCGTAGGATCTCCGCCGCGCCGAATGTAAAAGCGCGTTTGCCGAGTGGCCGAATCCGAAACGCTCCCAACGATGCCCCGCACGGACTTCGTCGAGCGCTCGCCGCTCACAAGGGACGCGCTGGCCTTCGCCGATCGGCGCCATGCCGGCCAGACCCGTGACCTCGACGGCCTCCCGTTCGTCACGCACCCCGTGGAGGTGGCCTGCCTCCTGCACGAAGCGGGTTACCAGGACGAGGTGGTCGCCGCCGGCGTCCTCCACGACGTGCTCGAGGAGACCGATGCCGAGCGGAGCGACCTGGAGTCGAGGTTCGGCAGCCGCGTCGCCGAGCTGGTCGAGGCGGTCACCGACGACCCGACGATCGAGGGCCACGCGGAGCGAAAGGCCGCGCTGCGCCGCCAGGTCGCGGACGCGGGCGAGTGCGCAGCGGTCGTTTTCGCCGCCGACAAGGTCTCGAAGGCGCGCGAGCTGCGCGTGCGGGTGAGCCGCGGGGGCTCCGACGGGGCGGATTGCGACAGGTTCAGGCACTACGAGGCGAGCCTCGAGATGCTCACCGACCTGATCCCGGGGCACGAGCTGGTGAACCAGCTCCGCATGGAGGTCGAGGCCTTGCAGGCACTCCCCGCGCAGGGTGTCTAGCCCGCTGCCAGCAGCTTCACGCCGAGCCGCCGGGCGAGGCCCTCGCCGCCCCAGCGCATCACCACGTCGTGGTTGTACTCGAACACGGGCCGGGCGAGCGGGCCCAGCGCGTTCATCCAGCGCTTCGTGCTGACCACGTCCCAGTCGTAGACGACGGCGGTCACGCCGCCGTCCTCGAACAGCCGCCAGCACCCGCTGCCCGCGAGGTCGCCGCTGGCTTCGCCCTCCATCCAGCGACCCTGCTCGAGGCCGCGCACCGTGAAATCGAACTCGAGGACGTACGGGACCCGGCTGCGCCAGGCCACCTGGTAGCGGCTCCCGACCCGCCCGGCGTCACCGCCCTCGAGCTCGCTGGTGCGCACCACGCCGCGCCACCAGTCGGGCCAGCCCAGCGGGTCCTGCAGGAGGTCCCACGCGGCCGCGCAGGACGTCTCCAGCAGCCAGGTTGTGAGGAAGCGGTAACGCAGTCGTCCGCTCCATCGGCGCCAGGATGGCGACGTCGCCATCGGACCGCGGGCAGGATGCCCGCGGAGCTATCCACCCAGGTTGATCATCACGTGCTTGACCTCCTGGTAGTCCTCGACCGAGTACTTCGACAGGTCCTTGCCGTAGCCGGACTGCTTGTAGCCGCCGTGCGGCATCTCGGAGGCGATCGGGATGTGGTCGTTGATCCACACGCATCCGAACCGCAGCGCGTTCGCCACGCGGTGCGCCCGGCCTAGGTCCCGCGTCCACACCGAGGAGGCGAGCCCGTAGCGCGTTCCGTTGGCCCACTCGATCGCCTTCGCCTCGTCGTCGAACTGCTGCACGGTCAGGACGGGTCCGAAGATCTCCCTTTGGATCATCTCGTCGTCCTGCTGCATGTTCGCGACGATCGTCGGCTCGAGGAAGAAGCCGGGAAGGTCGGGCTGCTTGCCGCCGGTCACGATCTCGGCGTGGCCGGGCTTGCCCGAGAGGAAGCCCTCGACCCGCTCGCGCTGGCGCTTCGAGTTGAGCGGCCCGAGCGTCGTCTCCGGGTCGAACGTGTCGCCCATCTTGTAGCCCTTGGCCTGCTCGGCGAGCCCGTTCACCACGTCGTCGTAGACCTTCGCCCCGGCGAGCACCCGCGTGGCGGCGGTGCAGTCCTGCCCGGCGTTGTAGAGCCCTGTCGCCGCGATCGTCTCCATCGCGGTGTCCATGTCCACATCGTCGAACACGATCACGGGCGCCTTGCCGCCCAGCTCGAGGTGGACGCGCTTGAGCGAGTCGGACGCCGCCTTCGCGATCCACTTGCCCGTCTCGGGCGAGCCCGTGAGCGACACCATCTCGATGTCCGGGTGCGTCACGAGCGACGATCCGGCCGGCTGGCCGTAGCCGGTGATCACGTTGAGCACGCCCTTGGGCAGCACCTCGCTCGCCAGCTCGGCCAGCTTGACCGTCGTGATCGGCGTGGTCTCGGCCGGCTTCAGCACGATCGTGCAGCCCGCCGCCAGCGCCGGGCCGATCTTCCAGATGGCCATCATCAACGGGTAGTTCCAGGGTGTGATCTGGCCCACCGGGCCCACCGGCTCGCGCCGGATGATCGAGGTGTGCCCGGCGAGGTACTCGCCCGACGCCTGGCCCTCGGGGAGGCGCGCCGCGCCCGCGAAGAAGCGCAGGTTGTCGCACATGAACGGGATCTCGTCCTCGAGGAAGGCGCCTCGCGGCTTGCCCGCGTCGGCCGCCTCGAGGTCGGCGATCTCGTCGGCGTGCTCCGCGATCAGGTCGGCGAGCTTCAGCAGCGCGGTCGCACGCTCGCCGGGGGGCGTGACCGACCACTCGCCAAAGGCCTTCTTCGCCGCCGCCACGGCGCGGTTCACGTCCTCCTCGGTCGACAGCGGCATCTCGGCGATCGCCTCGCCGTTGGCGGGGTTCGTCACCTCCTCGGTCGCGCCGTCGGCGGCGTCGACGAACTCGCCGTCGATGAAGTTCTGCAGCTTGGTCTTGGTCATGGTGGCCATGAGTCCTCCTTATGCGGTAACGCTCAGCACGTCCTCGACGGGCGTGTACTCCATGCCGGTGCCCTCGGCGACGGCGGGGTGGGTGACCTTGCCCTGCGCGACGTTGACCCCCGGGCTCAGCCCGGGCATCGCCTCGATCGCCCCCTCGAGCCCGAGATCCGCGAGCGCGAGCATGTAGGGGAGCGTCGCGTTGGTCAGCGCGAAGGTCGCCGTGACCGGCACCGCGCCGGGCATGTTCGCGACGCAGTAGTGGGTAACGCCGTCGACCTCGTAGACCGGGTCCGAGTGGGTCGTCGGGCGCGAGGTCTCGAAGCAGCCGCCCTGGTCGATCGACACGTCGACCAGCACGGCGCGTTCCTTCATGAGGCCGAGCTGGTCGCGCTTGATCACGTACGGCGCCCTCGCGCCGTGGATGAGCACCGCTCCGATCACGAGGTCGGCGCGCGGCAGCATCTCCTCGACCGCGAGCGTCGAGGAGTACACCGTCGACGCCCTTCCGCCGAACGCGACGTCGAGCTCGCGCAGGCGGTCGATGTTGCGGTCGAACACGAAGACGTCCGCCTCCATGCCCATCGCGATGAAGGCCGCGTTCATTCCGACCACGCCGCCGCCGATCACCATCACCGTTGCGGCGGCCACGCCGGGCACGCCGCCCAGCAGCACGCCCCGGCCCCCGAGCGGCCGCTCGAGGAAGAACGCGCCGGCCTGGGTGGCGATCTTGCCCGCCACCTCGCTCATCGGCGCCAGCAGCGGCAGCCGGCCGTGCTCGTCCACGACGGTCTCGTAGGCGACGCAGGTGGCGCCCGAATCGGCGAGGCCGCGCGTGAGCTGCGGATCCGGCGCGAGGTGCAAGTAGGTGAACAGCAGGTGGTCGGGCCGCAGCATCGCGACCTCCTCCGGCTGCGGCTCCTTTACTCCGAGGACCAGCTCGGCCTCGTCGAAGACGCCCTTCGCGTCCGGGGCGATGCGCGCGCCCTGGGCCGTGTACTCCTCGTCCGGGATCGTCGAGCCCACGCCTGCGCCGGCCTGGATGATGACCTCGTGCCCGTGCTCGACGAGCTCGCGGACGCCCGCAGGCGTGAGCGACACGCGGTACTCGTCGGTCTTGATCTCAGTCGGAACCCCGACCTTCATTCGCTCTACATCCTCCCTCTCTACGTCACCAGTTCCCGCGCGCGCAGCGCCAGCCAGAACTCGATCCGGTCCCGTGCGCTCGACAGGTCGCGCCCTGTCAGCTGCTCTACGCGCCGGATCCTGTAGCGCAGCGTATGACGGTGGCAGTAGAGCTCGCGTGCCGCCTTCTCCCACTGCCCGTTCTGCTCGATGTACGTCTCGAGCGAGCGGATCAGCTCGTCGCCGTACTCGCCGCTCGCGTCCTCGAGCGGGCCGAGCACGCTGTCGCAGTAGAGCCGCAGCGCCTCGTCGTCCTGGAGCGAGAGCAGCAGCTGGAACGCCCCGAGATCACGGTAGGAGGCGACGGGTGGCGAGTTGCCGTTCGCGAGCGCCGCCGCCTCGAGCGCGCAGCGCGCCTCGTGGAAGGAGCGCCGCAGGGAGCCCACGGGCGCCGGCCGTGACGCAGCGGCCCGCAGCTCGCCGTGCTCGGGCTGGAGCGCCTCGCGCGCCCTGGCGGCCATGGCGATCGGGTCGACGCCCTCGCGGCAATCGACCACCGCGCAGAGGAGCCGCTCGCGCGAGGCCACCAGCGCCCCCACGCCGGCGTCCGCCAGGAAGCGGTCGAGATCGCCCTCGGCCGACGTCGCTGCACCCCCGTCCTGGGCCGCGAAAACGAGCACCGCCGCGGTCGACCCGACCCCGAATGGCCGCAGCCGCACCGCCAGCTCGGATTCGGCCAGGCGGCCGGTGAGCGCCTCCGCGAGCACGTCGCCCGCCAGCCTGCGTTCCGTGTCGCGCATGGCGCGCTGGCGCATCAGCTCGAGCGCCACCACGGTCAC
>JBKGUS010000606.1:0-3936 GCA_046462295.1 Thermoleophilaceae bacterium
TCGACCGCGAGCACGATCGCGTGGTCCGGCGGATCGAGGTAGAGCCCAACGATGGCGGCGGCCTTGGCGGCGAATTCCGGGTCGGTGCTGAGATACCACGACTTGCGCCCCGCGAGGTCGATCCGCTGGGCGCTTCTTGCGCGCCCAGCGCATCGACCTCGCGGGGCGCCGGTCGTGGTGCCTCAGCACCGACCCGGAGTTCGTCGCCAAGGCCGCCGATATCGTCGGGCTGTATCTCGCGCCGCCGGACAACGCGCTCGTGCTCGCGGTCGACGAGAAGCCGGCGATTCAAGCGCTCGAGCGCGCCCAGGGCTATCTCAGGCTGCCCAATGGCCGCGCGCTCACCGGCTTTGCCCACGAGTATGGACGCCGCGGCACGACCACCTTGGTCGCCGCGCTCGACATCACGACCGGCCAGATCAGGGCCAAGCACACCAACCGCCGCCGGCGCGCCTAGTTCCTCGACTTCATGAACGCGCTGGTGGCGGATTACCCCGACCAGCAGATCCACGTCATCCTCGACAACCTCTCGACCCACAAGCCCAAACGCGACGCTTGGCTCGCCCGCCACAAGAACGTCCACTTCCACTTCACGCCGACCCATGCGTCGTGGCTCAACCAGGTCGAGATCTGGTTCTCGATCCTCGCCCGCAGCACCCTGAACGGCGCCAGCTTCACCTCGGTCACCCAACTGCGCGCCGCGATCGACGCCTTCATCGACAGCTATAACCAGCACGCTGTACCCTTCCAGTGGCGCAAGACCAAAGTCCATCCCAAGGGTCTTGCGCCCCGGATCACGCATTTATGCTAGGGGGTACTAGTACCGGCCCGCGCCAGAGGTCATCGCGACGTGACCGGGACCCGCTCGACGCGACGCGGCCGCAAGCGGCTCCTGCGAGATTATGCGGAACGGGCAGACACGGGGGGCGCGAGCGCGTGCTCGACACGGCGCCTCCAGATGCGCTGCCGGCGCCGTGGTGGCCGCAAGCGCATCGTCAGGCCCGACGGGAGCGAGCTGGCGCCGGCGACGAAGCCCCAGCACGATGGCACGCAAGACGCTCGCCCGCGGCCTGGCGCTGGCAGAAGCTGCTCGATGAGGGCGGGGTACACGCCGGTCAGCGAGATCGCGGAGGCGGAGGGGATCGCGAAGAGCTACATCAGCGAGCCGGGAGGAGCAGCGCGAGCATCTCGGTTGTGAAGAGGCAGGTTCTCGACTCCCTCGGTCTCACCCTCGACCGACGTCACGCCGATTTGGCTGCCCTCACTGATGTCCTCAAGCGACCCAGTTTCGCGACGTAGACCCGGGCCTCCGGCGTGAGCTCGATGGCGAGCGTCTCGCCGCCCCTGGATCTCCAGCGTGAGCAGGTCGCCCTGAACCAGCTCGAGCGTCCTGCGCAACGCGCGTGGTCCGCCGTTCCCGCTCTTCGCCGCGGCCGGCCCGAGCGCGGCGGCCCCACCGCGACGAGCGCGGCGACGCAGATCCCGATCCAGCGCGTCTGTATATCGATCTCCCTCACCTTGTCTGTGGCCTGCGTTAAGCCCATGCGCGCCCGAAGGTCCCCTCCGGATCGGCGAACCAACCGCGAGTGGCGCCGCTCAGACCGGTGAAGCGGGCGGGAAGCTCGGCTTGCGCTTCGCGCGCAGCGAGGCCAAGCCTTCCTGGAGCTCGGGGCCGGTGAAGCCCAGGAACTCCAGTGCCAGCGAAGCATCGAACGTGGGCCCGGCGAGGCGGAGCCAGTTGTTGAGCGCGTACTTGGTCCAGCGGACCGCCGAGGGAGCGCCTGCGGCGAGGCGCCTTGCGACGTCCAGCGCCTCGTCCATGAGCCGGTCGTCGTCCACCACCTTGGCGACCAGGCCAATCCGCTCCGCCTCTTCGCCCGTGAGCGGCTCACACAAGAGCAGGTGGTACTTCGCCTTCGCCAGGCCGCACAAGAGCGGCCAGATGATCGCGGCGTGGTCGCCCGCAGCGACACCGAGCCGCGTGTGGCCGTCGATGATTCGGGCGGAGCGGGCGGCGATCGGGATGTCGGCGAGGAGCCCCGCGGCGAGCCCCGCGCCGACCGCCGGGCCATGGATCGCCGAGACGATGGGCTTGGCACAGTTGATCACGTTGTAGACGAGGTCGCGCGCCTCCTTCCACACGCGCAGGAGCGTCTCGTGGTTGCGGCTCATCTGTTCGACCAGATCGAGATCGCCCCCGCCCGAGAACGCGTCGCCCGCGCCGGTGAGGAGGACCGCCGAGGTCTCCGCATCAGCGTCGATCTCGCGCCACACGTACGCGAGCTCGTGGTGCATGCGCGCATCGGCCGCGTTGGCACGGCCGGGGTTCTCCATGGTGATGCGCAGGACGCGCGGCGCCGGCACATCCAGCTTGAGGCGCTGAAAGGACTGGTATCGCGAGGTCATGCCAGGCTTCCTTGATCGACCGTCTCGGCTCCGCTCCCTGTGCGCGCGGGACCTTCGCCCGCGGCGCGCTCGTTCTACCCGCCGAAGCGCTCAGGCGACAGACCTTGTTCGACTGGATCACCACGATCGTTGCGCAGAGCGGCCATCTCGGCATCGTCGCACCTGATGGCGGCGAGTCCGCGCCGGCAACCAAGCTCCAGCCGGACGGCACGCTGGTCAAGGGGCTGCCGCGGGCGTGGCGGTGGCAGAGGCTGCTCGACGTAGGGAGCCCCGTCTCAGTGGCTCGCGAATCAGGGGCACGCCTCGCTCCGGCGCTCGCGCCGCCTCCCTCCTACATGCGCGTCTTGCGGCGCTCGAGATGTGGCTGCATCGGCTCCCTGGGGTAGTCCAACGGAAGAAGCTGACTTCCGGAGTGTAGCGGGGCCGTCCCGTGCCGAGCACGCGCGACATCCCCGACCGCATCCCGAAGAGTTCAAAGCGCCAGGACTGCCAGCCCAAGCACGGCCGCGGCGGACAGCCCGCCGACGATGACTGTCCGAGCCGGCAAGACAAGAGCGTCCGCTTGTCGTGCCATTACGCGCAGACGCGCGGCCACAGTGCCGGCCGACACCGTGTGTCCCTGGTGGCAGTAACAGACCAGGTGGTGCACGTCGCCTTCCGAGAGCTCGAAGAAGGCGACCGCATCGCCTACGCGGTCGCCGTGCAGTCCTTCAGCGCGTAGTGTGGGATCTTCGGACGCCACCGTTAGCGGGGAACTGTCTGCGCGCTTGGCTCGGCGCTCACGTCGAGTGCCGAACTCGGTGCCTTCGATCGCGCACAGACGGCGCTCGGGCTGCTGCGCCAGCAGCTCGGCCCAGCGCTCCAGGCGCTCGCGCCGGGACATGCCCGGGGCCGGGTGGACGTCGGCCTCGCGCGCAATCTGTTCTAGGTTCTTATACTCCATCGATGCCTCCGCTTTGGATCGAAAGCTCGTGACAGCTGCGCTCAGGATACGGCCGCCACCTTTTTCTCTCCGCCGCACAATCACGGGCCTTCAGCATGCGCCAGTTGCCGTACAGACCTTCTGCGCTTCCTCCCGATCGATGGCCCAGCTTTGGTTCCTCTGGGGCAGTGTGCTCCTGCGTCACGTAGGAAGCAACGGTTGGACGTTGTGCGCCGCAGGAAATGCAGCATCGGCATTTGCCCATCGCGCGCAACAGGCCGGGCTGCTACTTGGGCGTGGCCTAGGCAGCCCTGCTCGAGATGTTCGGGCGCCGCCGCGCGCTGGTCGACGGCTCACCTCTATCCTTGGTGGTTCGCAGACGTAGATCCGGTTCGGCCAATGTTGCCATTGGAGGGGGCGCGGGACGATGCACTCTGTAGCGGGTGAGAAGCCGGCCAGAACCGGCTCAAGCTTGGTCGCGGTGCGCAGGGGCTTCCGCCAGCCCGCGGCCCGATAACGGAGGCTGCCATCATGACCTTGCGGTATGCGGTCGGCATCAAGGTCAGGAACAAGACGGATCAGGTGACGGTCGAAGCCGAGGACGCGCA
>JBKGUS010000607.1:0-28679 GCA_046462295.1 Thermoleophilaceae bacterium
ACATGTCGTCTACGACGACCAACCCGCCCGGCCTCACCAAACGGGTCATGAAGTAGAGATCGAGGAAGACGCCCTCGAAGCGGTGGTCGCCATCCACGAAGGCGAAGTCGAACTCCCGGCCCTCCGCGACCAACCGGGGCAGCGCGAGCTGGCTCTCCTCCTCGATGACCTCGACGAACTCCGCCACACCCGACTCCCGCAGTGTCCTGAGGCCGGCGCCGTTCCACGACTCCGCTTGATAGGGATCGATCGCCACATGACGCCCGCCGCGGGGCAACACCGCCTGGCACAGGAACAGCGCAGACATGCCGAGCGCCAAGCCGACCTCGATGGTCCGCTCAGCCCCCTCGGCGATGGCCAGCTCTCGCAGAGCCTCGCCCTGCGCCCGCTCGATGCTGTGCGGGCGCAGTTGAACGGTACCGCCGGCGTCGTCGTGAACGCTGCCGCGAGCGTAGATCGCGTCGACGATGACCTCGATTTGAGCGGCAGACCCCACCGCTTACGTCCGGGCTTCGACCGAACATATGTTTGTATGGCGGTCAGGAAAGCCCGTGAGCAGCGTGAGGCCCGACGACTCCGGGCGGAGGGCAAGTCGATGCGCTCGATCGCGCGCGACCTGGGAGTCTCGCTCAGCTCGGTGAGCCTCTGGACTCGGGGCATCAGTCTGCCGCCCCCGGCCTCCAGGCCACAGTCGGCGCCAGTAGCGGGGCCCGTCGAAACGAGGCGCTGTGGGCGTTGCGAAGAACGCCTGCCGCTGACTGACTTCCACCAGGGCCAGTCCTCCTGCAAGCGGTGCCGGGCGGACTACATACGTGAGCGCGGGGAGCTGCACCGCCGGCAGACCCGCGCAGCACGCGAACGCCGACGGGCGGAGGCACGGGAATACATTCTCGGCCTGCTTGCCACGGCGAGCTGCGCAGACTGCGGGCTTGCAGACCCGCTCGTCTTGGAGTTCGACCACGTCGCGGAGAAGACGGCCGGGATCTCCGCCCTGGTACACGAAGGCTATGCGCTTCCGCGGATCAAAGCCGAAGTGGCGTGCTGTGAGATCGTCTGCGCGAACTGCCATCGTCGGCGGACCAACATACGCGCGGGCGGATCCTGGCGCGTGGATCTCGAGTCACGCGTGCCCGCCCACCGGCCACTTCAGAGGCGGAACCTCCATTACCTCCTCGATCACCTCCGCCATGCAGCGTGCGTCGGCTGCGGGGAAAGGGACGTAGTCGTTCTGGAATTCGACCACATAGGGCCGAAACGAGGCAAAGGCGTGGTCTCCCTCGCCTTCTTTGAACATTCCCTGACGTCCCTCCGAGCGGAGATCGACCAATGCGAGGTTCGGTGTGCCAATTGCCATCGGCGGCAGACCATCCGCAGGCAGACCACGCATCTTCGCCATCATCTGATCGAGCCCCCGTAGCTCAACTGGACAGAGCGAGCGCCTTTTAAGCGCAGGGTTGGAGGTTCGAGTCCTCCCGGGGGCACTACCAGTCCGAGCCCACCGCTGAAGAACTCGGCTCGCTACGCGGCGGTCTTCGTCCGCTGCCGGCGGTGCTTCACCGCCAGGATCGCTTCGATCAGGCCGGGAAAGCGGGCGTTCAGGTCCTCGGTGCGCAGGGAGAGCAGCCGCTTTCTGCCCTCCGGGCGCACCAGCACCACGCCGGACTCGCGCAGCACGCGGAAGTGGTGGGAGAGCGTCGCCTTCGAGAGGCCCAGTTCGAACGTTCCGCACGATGGCTCGGCGCCGGACGCCAGGCGACGGACGATCTCGAGCCGCGCCGGGTCGCTCAGGGCGTGCAGCACGCTCGACAGTTCGAGTTCCTCGCGTGATGGGTGATGAGGCTCTCTCATTTGGAAGCCAACACCGAGTCTAGCGACGGTTCGATGGATGTCTAATGGCGGAAGTGGCGGCGGGCGGTGAAGACCATCGCGACGTCCGCCGCGTCGCACGCCTCGATGACCTCGCGGTCGCGCTGCGACCCGCCCGGCTGGATGATCGCCCGCACGCCGGCGTCGATCGCCAGCTGGGGGCCGTCCGCGAACGGGAAGAAGGCGTCGGAGGCGAGCACCGCGCCGTCCAGGTCGTTCGACGCGGCCGCTGCCTTGTCGACGGCGATCCGCACGGAGTCCACCCTGCTCATCTGCCCGGCGCCGATCCCGACCGTCCCCACCCCGCTCGCCAGCACGATCGCGTTGGAGCGCACGTGCTTGCACACCCGCATCGCGAACAGCAGCTCGCCCCACTCCTTCTCGCTCGGCTTGCGCCGCGTCATCACCTGCATCTCCTCGCGCAGCTCGAGCCCAGTGTCGAAGTCCTGCACGAGCAGCCCCCCGCGCACCCGCTTCGCGTCCTTCTCCGTCACCGGCACGCGGCGGCGCTCGCGGCTGTCGAGCAGCCGCACGTTCGGCTTCTGCTTGAGGATCTCGAGCGCGTCGTCGTCATAGCCCGGCGCGAAGACCAGCTCGATGAAGATCGCGTTCAGCTTCTCGGCGAGCGAGCGGTCCACGCGCCGGTTGACGCAGACGACTCCCCCGAAGGCGCTCTGCGGATCGCAGGCGAGGGCGTGGTCGAACGCGGCGCTCACATCGGTGCCCACGGCCGCCCCGCACGGGTTGTTGTGCTTCACGATCGCCGCGCACGGCAGCTCGAAGTCCTCCACCAGGGCCCGGCCCGAGTCGAGGTCCAGCAGGTTGTTGAACGACAGCTCCCTGCCGTGCAGCTTCGACACCATCGACATCAGATGCGTGCGGGTGCCCACCTCGGCGTAGAGCGACGCGCGCTGGTGCGGGTTCTCCCCGTAGGCGAGGTCGAGCACCTTCTCGAAGGAGCGCGTGTACTGGTTCGGCATGTCGTCCTCGCGCTCGGCGAACCAGCGCGAAATCGCCGCGTCGTAGCGGGCGGTGTAGGCGAACGCCTCGGTGGCGAGGCTCTCGCGCGTGCGCGCCGACAGCATCCCCTCGTTCTCGCCCATCTCGGCGAGGACGGCGTCGTAGCTCTCGGGGGAGACCACCACCGCGGCGAAGGCGTGGTTCTTCGCCGCCGCGCGGATCAGCGTGGGGCCGCCGATGTCGATGTTCTCGATCACCTCGTGCTCCTCGACCCCGCGGCGCCCCGACACCCGCTCGAACGGATAGAGGTTCACGCAGACCAGGTCGATCGGCTCGATCTCGTGCTCGTTCAGCGTGTCCACGTGGGCGCGCTCCGAGCGGACCGCCAGCAGCCCGGCGTGCACGCGTGGGTTCAGCGTCTTCACCCGGCCGTCGAGGATCTCCGGGAAGCCCGTGTAGTCCTCGATCGGACGCACCTGGAGGCCGTCCTCGCGGAGGTCGGCCGCTGTGCCGCCGGTGGAGACGAGCTCCACGCCGAGCTCGGCGAGGCCACGTGCGAACTCCACCAGCCCGCGCTTGTCCGACACGCTGAGGAGCGCACGCCGGATGCGCACCTCGCCGGGCGCCGTCACGTCTGTGCCGCGGGGCTCAATCGACATCGTCGATCAGTACGACACGCGGGTTGCCCGGATCGATGCGGACCCGCCCGGCGGCGATCAGCTCGACGGCACGCGGCAGCAGCCGGTGCTCCAGGACATGCACGCGCTCCTCGATCTGGGCGATGCGCGCAGGATACGAAAGCTCCAGGGCCTCTTGGAAGACGATTGGACCATTGTCCAGGTGCTCGTCCACGAAGTGCACGGTCACGCCGGTCACCCGGACGCCGTGCTCCACGGCCTGCTCTATCGCCCGGATGCCCGGGAAGGCGGGGAGCAGAGACGGGTGGACGTTCACGATCCGGTTCCGGAAGCGGCCGATGAACTCGGGGCCGAGCAGCTCCATGAAGCCGGCGAGGACGACCAGGTCGATCTCGCGGGCCTCGAGCCAGTCGGCGAGCGCCCGGTCGCGGGCGGCGCGGCCGGGGTGGTCGGCGATTGCGAAGACGGCGGCCTCGACGCCGGCGCGCTCCGCCCGCTGGAGGCCGGGCGCGCCGGGGCGGGAGGAGGCGACGGCGGCGATCTCGACCGTCGCGGTGCGCTCCGCCCCGGGTGGAGCGGCCGGGAGCGGCTTCTCGTGAACGGTGTCCAGCAGCGCTTGGAGGTTGGTGCCCGCGCCCGAGATGAGGACTGCGACGCGGAACCCGGGCACCGTCAGGCGGTTGCGCCGAGCGGCAGGCGGAGCACCGGGTAGGGGCCGCCGCTTGTCTCCAGGCGTCCGGCTTCGATCAGCTCGTCCACGCGCGCCAGGATGTCGGCGCGGCGCATGTGGGAGGAGACGCCGTAGGCGGGGAGGCCGTCGTAGGCGTTCCGGAGCAGCTTCTTGCTGCGGCCGCCGTGGAGGATCTCCGCGCAGGTGGTGCGGCCCACCGCCGGGCGGGCGCCCGTGGCGACGGAGATGATCGCGTCGTCGAGCGTCTCGATGGCCACCGGGTCGGGCGGCGGCGCGGTGGGAAGGAGACCGGGCTCGCAGACATCGCAGCAGCGGGAAGCGGACCCGGACGGCGAAGCGGGCGCCGGGAGCGAAGCCGCCGCGCCCAGCGAGCCGTTGTCGGCGGCCGGCGCCGAGCGGTCCCCGAAGTGCCGCAGAATCGCCTCTCGCCGGCAATTGTCCTGCTCCACATACGCCCAGATCTCGCGGTACTGGCGCCAGCGCGCCCGGGCGGCTTCCTCCACCGACGACCTGCACAGGGCCGCCGCCCTCCGGTCGAACGGGGCGATCGCGCGGCCCGCCACCCGGTCCGGCGCCGACGGCGAAGGTGAGATCACCCGCGCCCGCGTGAGGTGCCCGAGCAGGGAGCGCAGGCGGTCGCCGTCCCCGCCCAGGCCGCGCACGAGCTCGAACGCGTCCACCGAGTAGCGGCCGTCGCCGTCGGCGGCCGCCCACAGCCGGTCGGCGAGCCAGCCGGGAAGCTGCTCGTCGATCTCGTCGCGCTTGATGAAGTGCACGTGCAGCGCCTTGTCGCGGTTCTCGGCGAGCAGCAGCGCCCGCGCGGGCCGGCCGTCGCGCCCGGCCCGTCCCGCCTCCTGGTAGTACGCCTCGAGCGAGGCCGGCACGCTCGCATGCACGACGGTCCGGACGTTCGGCTTGTCGACCCCCATCCCGAACGCGTTGGTGGCGCAGATGACCTGAAGCTCGTCGGCGAGGAAGCGGCGCTGGACCGAGGCGCGCGTCTCGCGGTCGAGCCCGGCGTGGTAGGCGGCCGCCTCCACACCGAGGGCCTCGCCGAGCTCTCCAGCCAGCTCCTCGGAGCCCGCCCGGGTGCCCGCGTAGACGATCGCCGGCAGCGCGTCCGGCTCGCGCAGGGCCTGCGCCAGGAGCGCCCGCTTCTCACCCGGCCCGGGGCGGGCCACCGCGAACGCGATGTTGGGCCGGTCGAAGCCGGTGGCGACCCGCAGCGGGTCTCGCAGGCCGAGCCGCTGCACCACGTCGTGCGCCACCCGAGGCGTGGCGGTGGCCGTGGACGCCACGAGAGCCCGCGCGCCCAGCATCCGCGCGGCATCGGCGAGGCGGAAGTAGTCGGGACGGAAGTCGTGCCCCCACTGCGAGACGCAGTGCGCCTCGTCCACCACGAACAGCCCCACCCTTACCTCGGCCATCGCGTCGAGGAACCGGGGCGCCGCGAAGCGTTCCGGCGCCACGTACAGAAGCCTCAGCTCGCCGGCGGCCGCGCGCCGCAGGGTGGCAGCATTGGCGGACCCGTCGCGCTGGGCGTTGACGAGCGCGACGTGGTCGCCCAGCCCGCGGCCGGCCAGCGCCTCGACCTGGTCCTGCATCAACGCCACCAGCGGCGACACCACGACCGTCAGGTCGTCACGCAGCAGCGCCGGGAGCTGGTAGCAGAGCGACTTGCCCGAGCCGGTCGGCATCACCACCATCACGTCGCGGTCCGCGAGCGCGGCCTCGCACGCCTCGCGCTGCCCGGGGCGGAAGCCCGGGAAGCCGAAGCGGTCGTGCAGGGCTGCGGTCAGGCGGTCCATCAGCGGAGGGCCACACTAGCGCCGGCCTCGGCCACAACGGGCGAGCCGTCGCGAAGTTGTTGCAGAGGCTTCGCTACGAGCGCACGACGGCGAGCTCCTCGAGCGCGAACTTCCCGTTCGCCGTGCCGGTGCGGGCGAGCGGGTAGTCGCCGGAGAAGCAGGCGTCGCAGTGCGTCTCGCGCGTGGAGCGGATCGCCTCGTAGACCCCGGCCAGCGACAGATACGCGAGCGAGTCGCAGCCGAGCTCCTCCGCGATCTCCTCCTCGCTGCGGCCATGGGCGACCATCTCCTGCGTCGTCGACATGTCGATCCCGTAGTGGCAGGGGTGCCGGATCGCGGGAGCGGAGATCCGCATGTGGATCTCGGCGGCGCCTGCGCCGCGGAGCATCTGGACGATCTGGCGCGTCGTGTTGCCGCGGACGATCGAGTCGTCGACCACCACCAGCCGCTTGCCGGCGATCACCTCGCGCAGCGGGTTGAACTTCATGCGCAGGCCGTGCTTGCGAAGCTCCTGGCCGGGCTGGATGAAGGTCCTGGCCACGTAGCGGTTCTTGATCAGCCCGTCGTCGCGCGGGATGCCCGACGCCTTCGAGTAGCCGACGGCGGCGGGGTTGCCGGAGTCGGGCACGGCGATCACCACGTCCGCGTCCGCGGGCGCCTCGCGCCACAGGATCTCGCCCATCTTGCGGCGCGAGACCTGGGTGCGGTTGCCCTCGAGGATCGAGTCCGGTCGCGCGAAGTAGATGTGCTCGAACACACAGAAGGCCCGGCGCTCCGACTCGACCATCTGGTGCGTCTCGATGCCTCCGTCGCCGAGCGAGACCATCTCGCCCGGCTGCACCTCGCGCAGCAGCTCAGCGCCGATGATGTCGAACGCGCAGCTCTCCGAAGCGAGGCAGTAGGACTCGCCGATCCGGCCGAGCGCGAGCGGGCGCAGCCCGGCGGGATCGCGGAAACCGACCACGGCTTCCTTGGTCATGACGACCGTCGAGAACGCGCCCTCGAGGCGCGGCACCACGTCCGCCAGCGCGTCCTGCACGCGCTCGGCGGGATGGGTGGACAGGAGCGCGGCGATGATCTCGGAGTCGGACGTGCCGCGGAAGTGGACGCCCTTGTCGCTCAGCTCGCCGTGCAGCTCGACGGCGTTGATGAGGTTGCCGTTGTGGGCGAGCGCGACCTGACGGCGGTCGGAGCGCCAGACCGGCTGGGCGTTCTCCCAGGCCGAGGAGCCGGTCGTGGAGTAGCGCACGTGACCGACGGCCATCTGGCCCTGGAGCGCGCGCAGCTTCTCCTCGTCGAACACCTGCGAGACGAGGCCGAGGTCGCGGATGGTCATGATGTGGCCGGAGTCGGCGGTCGCGATGCCGGCGGACTCCTGGCCGCGGTGCTGCAGCGCGTAGAGGGCGAAGTAGGCGAGGCGGGCGACGTCCGACTCGGGCGCGTACACGCCGAAGACGCCGCACTCGTCGCGAGGTCCGTCGCGATGGTCGAGCTCGTGAGTCATGCAAGGGTGGGCGGGCGCTCGGGGCGGTGCCACAGGGGGCGAGCGGAGCCGCTCGTTGAGCGTACCAGCGGGGGTGGCGGACGCCTCAGACATCACCCAGTGGTCGATCTTCCCGGCCATGGGCGGGCAAACCGACCAGTCGCCGGGTCAGACGGCGAGCGCGGCGGGGATGGCGCCCTCGTAAGCGTCGCGAAGCTCGGCCACGGGCAGGCGAAACGCGCCGACGGTCTCGAGGGCGTCGCCGCCGACCTCGCCGATCACCCGGGCGTCCGGCACCTCCTTCACCGCTTCCGGCGGCCCCGCGATGATCGCCCCGCCGGGGCCCTCGCCGAAGAGCGCGGCATCGTCAGTCGACGGCAGCTCGATCCGCGCCCCTGCGCCGCCCTCGATGCAGCACTCCGCGAGCGCGACCGCGAGCCCGCCGTCCGCCAGGTCGTGCACCGTCGCCAGCCCGGCCTTCCGCGCGGCCGCGCGCAACTCCTCCAGCGCGGCCGCCTGCT
The DNA here is from genome assembly GCA_046462295.1 of Thermoleophilaceae bacterium. GTDB lineage: Bacteria > Actinomycetota > Thermoleophilia > Solirubrobacterales > Thermoleophilaceae > JACVRW01. The sequence continues at coordinate 7,968 of JBKGUS010000607.1, forward strand.
CGGCCAGGTCGACCGGGGGCAGCCCGCCGGCCAGCCGCCCGCGCAGCTTCTCGAGCTCCGACCCCTCCAGCGCCGGCCGGAACGGTCCCACCAGCGCGATCGCATGCCCGGCCGAGCTGAACCCGGTCCGCGGCACCGAGACGGGGTCGGGCAGCTTGCCCACCATCCCGACGATCGGCGTTGGATAGATCGGCCCGCCGCCGCCCTCGTTGTAGAGCGAAACGTTGCCCCCCACGACCGGCACGCCCAGCGCAAGGCAGGCGTCGCGCAGCCCCTCCACCGCCCGCGTCAGCTGCCAGGCGATGTGCGGCTTCTCCGGATTGCCGAAGTTCAGGCAGTTGGTGAGCCCCAGCGGCTCCGCGCCCACGCAGGCCAGGTTGCGGGTGCACTCGAGCACCGCCTCCACGGCCCCCACGTACGGGTCGCAGGCGACGCGTCGTCCGTTGCCGTCGATGGAGACGGCGATCGCGCCGCTGCCCCCATCGTTCTCGAGCTTCAGGACCGCCGCGTCCGCCGCCTGCGGGCGGCGCACCGTCCGCGAGCCGACGATCGGGTCGTACTGCTCGAACACGAAGCGCTTCGAGGCCACGTTCGGCGAGCCGAGCAGGGCGAGCAGCGCCTCCTCGGGGCGCCCGCCGTCCGCGAGCCGAGCGGGCGGGTCCGGGTAGATGCGCCCGTCCGGCTCCGACGGCGCGAGGTCGTACAGGGGGCAGTCGTCGACCAGCGCCTCGACCGGCATGTCGCCCACCAGCTCCCCGCCGTCGAACACGCGCAGCCGGTGCGTGTCGGTGACCGTCCCGATCGGCGTGGCCCGCACGTCCCAGCGCTCGCACACCGACAGCACCTGGTCGAGCAGCGAAAGCTCGACCACGCACAGCATCCGCTCCTGCGACTCCGAGATCATGATCTCGAACGGCTCCATGTCCGCCTCGCGCAGCGGCACGCGTGCGACGTCGATGTCGATCCCCACCTCGCCCTTCGACGCCATCTCGGAGGAGGACGACGACAGGCCGGCCGCGCCGAGGTCCTGCAGCGAGGCGAGCAGCTCGCGGTCGAGCAGCTCGAGACAGCACTCCACCAGCTTGGACTCCTCGAACGGATCGCCGATCTGCACGCTCGGGCGCTTCGAGGCGTCCGCGTCCGACAGCTCGGCGCTGGCGAGCACCGACGCGCCGCCTATCCCGTCGCGCCCGGTGCGCGCCCCGAGCAGCACGATCGCGTTGCCCACCCCGGCCGCGGCGCTGCGAATCAGGCGCTCGTGGCGCGCCAGGCCGACGCACATCGCGTTCACCAGGCAGTTCTGCTCGTAGGCGGGCTCGAAGTAGACCTCGCCACCCACGGTCGGCACGCCGATCGAGTTGCCGTAGTGGCCGATCCCCTTCACGGCCCAGTCGAACAGGTAGCGCGAGCGGGCGGACTCGAGCTCGCCGAAGCGGAGCGAGTCCAGCACGGCGATCGGTCGCGCGCCCACCGCGAAGATGTCGCGCAGGATCCCGCCAACCCCGGTGGCGGCGCCCTGGAACGGCTCGACGGCGCTCGGGTGATTGTGCGACTCGACCTTGAACGCAACCGCCAGCCCGTCGCCCACGTCAACCACACCCGCGTTCTCGCCCGGGCCCATCAGCAGATGCGGCCCCTCGGTCGGCAGCTCGCGCAGCAGCTTCTTCGAATGCTTGTAGGCGCAGTGCTCGGACCACATCAGCGAGAACACGGCCAGCTCGAGCGTGTTCGGGTCGCGGCCGAGCCGGCCGCGGATGCCCTCGTACTCCGCGTCGGTCAGCCCGAGCTCGCGGTGCGGCGCGACGGCGCCGCCGCTCACGCGACCGGGGAGACGGCGGCGGAGATCAGCGCCACCGACTCGAACAGCCGGCCGCCGTCCGCGGAGCCCGTCAGCGGGTCGACGGCGTGCTCGGGGTGCGGCATCAGCCCCACCACGTTGCCCTCGGCGTTGCACACGCCGGCGATGTCGTCCTGGGCGCCGTTCGGGTTCTGCCCCGGCGCGTAGCGCAGCACGACCTGCTCCTCGGGAATGCCGGGGGCGTGGTAGCGCCCCGTGGTGTGCTTGACCGGCACCGAGAGCGTGTCGCCGGCCTCGCACGCGCACGTGAAGGCGGTGTCGGCGTTCTCCACGACGAGGTCTACCTGCCGGCAGACGAAGCGCAGCGAGCGGTTCGGCAGCAGGGCGCCTGGCAACAGCCCTGCCTCGCACAGCACCTGGAAGCCGTTGCAGATGCCGAGCACGGGGCCGCCGTCGCGCGCGAACTCGATCACCGACTCCATGAGCGGCGAGAAGCGGGCGATGGCCCCGGCGCGCAGGTAGTCGCCGTACGAGAACCCGCCGGGGACGACCACGGCGTCCACGCCGGCGAGGTCGCGCTCCTTGTGCCACAGCAACTCAGCCTCGCCGAAGCGACGGCAGGCGAGGAGAGCGTCCACCTCGTCGCACGATCCGGGGAAGCGGACGACGCCGAACCTCATGCGGCGTTCCTTGCCGGCTGCGTGTGCACGATCTCGTAGTCCTCTATGAGTGGATTCGCGAGCAGCCGCTCGCACATCTCCGGCACCCGACCGGGATTATCCACATCCAGCTCGATCAGCCGGCCCACGTGAACGTCCCGCACCCCCTCGAAGCCGAGCGCCTGCAGCGCCTGCTCCACCGTCTGCCCCTGCGGGTCGAGGATGCCCTCCTTCGGCCGGATCAGCACCTGGATCCTCAAGCGGACCGCTCCAGCCAGCGCTCGAACGGCTCGCCTGTGATCCGCTCGTAGGCGTCGACGTAGCGCGCGCGCGTGCCCTCCACGACGTCGGCGGGGATCTCCGGCGCCGGCGGCGACTTGTCCCATCCGGACGCGGTCGCCCAGTCGCGCACGTACTGCTTGTCGAAGCTCGGCTGGCCCCGGCCCGGCTCGTAGCCGTCCGCCGGCCAGAAGCGGGACGAGTCGGGCGTCAGCACCTCGTCGCCGAGCACGATCGTGCCGTCCGGGCGGCGGCCGAACTCGAACTTGGTGTCGGCCAGGATGATCCCGCGCTCGCGCGCGTGGTCGGCGGCGCGCTCGTAGATGGCGATCGAGAGGCGCCGCAGCTCCTCGAGCAGCGGCCGGTCGCCCACGATCTCCGCGGCGCGGTCGAAGTCGACGTTCTCGTCGTGATCCCCGACCTCGGCCTTGGTGGCCGGCGTGAAGATCGGCTCGGGAAGGCGTTCGGACTCGCGCAGGCCGGCCGGCAGGTCGATGCCGCAGACCGCCCCGGTGGCCAGGTAGTCCTTCCAGCCCGACCCCGTGATGTAGCCCCGCACCACACACTCGACGGGAACCATCTCGAGGCGCTCGACCAGCATCGCGCGGCCGCGGTGCTCCTCGGGCACGTCCGTGTACGAGACGAGGTGGTTCGGGCAGATGCCGGCCGTCCGGTCGAGCCAGAAGGCGGTGAGACCGGTGAGCACCTTGCCCTTGTCGGGGATCGGCGTGGGGTGCACCACGTCGTAGGTCGAGATTCGGTCCGACGCGACGAGGAGGAGGCGCTCCTCCCCGGCCTCGTAGATGTCCCGGACCTTCCCCTGGGCGATGAGCGCGGCGAATTCGCTCACGAAGGCGAGGCTATCAGCGGCGCCAGTCGGGTACCGGCGTCCCGTGGGCAGAACGGGCACCGTCGTAAAGCGCACTTTGCGGGCTTTCTACGACGACCAGATGACTCATCACGCGGCGGCCCTCACGTACTACGTGCTCATGTCGCTGTTCCCGACGGCGCTCGTGGCCGTGTCGCTGCTGAGCCTGATCGGCCAGTATCCGGCCACCTACCTCGCGATAACCGACTACCTGGCGGGGGTCGTGCCTCCCTCGGTCCTCGACCCGGTCAACCGCTCGCTCCGCCGGGCGATGGAGAGCGAGGGCACAGCCGCGACCGCGCTCGCGGTGAGCGTGCCGCTGGCCCTGTACGGGACCACCGGTGCGCTCGAGGCGGCGCGGCGGGCGCTGAACGTGGTGTTCGAGCTCAGCGGCGACGGGCGCAGCTTCCTGCGCCGCAAGGCGATCGACACGGCCTCCACCCTCGTCCTCGTGACGCTCGTGCTGGCGAGCGTGGTGATGGCGTTCGTCGGGGGGTCCTTCGCCGAGGACATGCTCGGCTTCATCGGGCTCGGCGACACCGCCACGCGGGTCTGGGCCGTCGCTCGGTGGCCGGGCGCGCTGATCGTGGCGATGCTGGCCTTCGCCTTCGTCTACTACGTGACCCCGGACGTGCGCCAGCGGGGCTTCCGCTGGCTCACACCCGGCGCGGCGGCCGCGGTGCTGCTCTGGCTGGCCGCCACGCTCGGGTTCTCCGCCTACGTCTCGAACGTGGCGAACGTGGGTGCCATCTACGGCGCGTTCGCCGGCGCGATCCTGCTCGTGGCGTGGCTCTGGCTGAGCAACGTCGCGCTGCTGTTGGGCGCGGAGCTCAACGCCGAGATCGAGCGGCAGAAGGAGCTGGCCGAGGGCGTGCCCTCCGGGCAGACGCTCAACCGGCCGGCGCGCGGCTGACGACGGCTAGCGATTCGGGCCCGAACGTGAGAGGGTTGCCTCGGACCCGCAAACCTCCCAGAAACTTGATACGCCTCCGCCCCCTGCTCGGCGCCTGCGCCGTCGCGCTGGCCCTCCCTTCCCTGGCGAGTGCAGCCCGCACCGTCTATTTCACCGACCCCAAGGCCGGCGAGATCGCGCAGTTCGCCGTGGGAGCGGACGGGAGCCTCACGCCCCTGGACCCGGCCGCCGTTCCGGCCCACAAGCCGCGCCGGCTCGCAATGACCCCCTCGGGCAAGGTCCTCTACGCCACGGCGGACGACGGCGTGCTCCAGTTCGACGTCGCGGCCGGCGGCGAGCTGTATCCCAAGCAGCCGCCCATCGTCTACGCCGGCGACGAGCCGCACTCGGTCGCCGTCCACCCCGATGGGACCAGCGTTTACGTGACTGACGTGGATCGCGGAAAGGTGCGGCAATTCGACGTCGGCCCCGGCGGCGAGCTGACCGCCAAGGACCCGCGCTACATGTGGGCGGGCCCGGCCGCACGCGGAGTGGCCGTCAGCCCCAGCGGTGACCTGGTCTACGTGCTGGTGGGCGGTGGCATCGCGGTCTTCGACGTCGGTGCCGGCGGGTCGCTCGCGAGACGCACCGACCTGGTCGGCGTCCCGAGCTGGGAGCTCGAGGACGTGGCCTTGACCCCTGACGGGGCGAACCTCTACGCCACGTCGGGCGACGGCCGCGTCTTCCAGTTCGCGGTGGCGACTGACGGCACTCCCGTCCCGGAGTCGCCCGCCGCGCTCGTGACCGGCGGGCGGCCGCTCGGCATCGCGGTCGCGCCGGACGGGTCCGCGGTGCACGTGACCGTCGCGCGGAGCTGGTGGCACGCGCCCGCGCGGGTGATGTCCTTCACGGTCGGCGCCGACGGAACTCTCACCGCGGCCGGCGCGACCGACGTGCCCGTCCACCCCTGGAAGCGGCTTGGCTACGTCGGCGTCAGCCCGGACGGCCTGAACCTGTTCGTGGCCGGCGGCGACGGCCACCTGTTCGGGATCGGGGCCGGCTCGGCGCTGACCCCGAAGGCTCCGCCCGCAGTGAACCTCCACTCGGCGTTCGGCGTCGTGGTGAGCCCCAACCAGGCGCCGGTGGCGAGCTTCGAGGCGGCGCCCGGCAGCGCCGGGTCGGCCACGCAGTTCGACGCGTCCGGGGCGGTCGACCCCGACGGTTCGATCGTCAGCTACGACTGGGACTTCGGAGACGGAACGGTGCTCCGCGACGGCGGGCCCTCGCCGCAGCACGTCTACACCGAGCCCGGCACCTACACGGTGACGCTCGTGGTGACCGACAACGAGGGCGCCTCCACCACCACGATCTTCACCGGCGGCACGGTGCTCGCGGGCGGCGGTCCCGCGCAGGCGAGCCGGCAGATCCAGGTTGCGGCTGCCCCGGCGGCCGCGCCGCCACCGCCGCCCCCAGCGACCGCCCCCGCACAGGAGCCCGCGCCGGACCTCGGCGAGACGCTCGTGGCGGAGCCCATATCGGGCACGGTCCGCGTGCGCGTGGCCGGCAGCGGGCGTTTCGTGCCGCTTCAGAGCGTCCGCGAGCTGCCACTCGGATCGACGCTCGACACGCGCCGCGGGCGCGTTGAGGTGGCCACCGAGCGCAGGCGCCGCGGGCGCTTCCAGCGGGGCGTCTTCTACGGCGGGCTGTTCAAGGTGCGACAGCGCCGCGCCACGCGCTTCCTGACCGACCTCGTCCTGCAGGGCAGGATCACCAGCTGCCCGCGGGGGTCGGCGTCCGCCGCGCGCCGCAGCCGCAAGCTGTGGGGCAGCGCGAACGGGCGCTTCCGCACCCGAGGGCGCCACTCCTCCGGCGCGGTGCGCGGGACTCGCTGGCTGACCGTGGACCGCTGCGACGGCACCCTGACGGTCGTGCGCGAGGGCACCGTCGCGGTGCGGGACTTCACGCTGGACCGGACGGTGCTTGTGGACGCGCGTGAGCGCTACCTGGCGCGGGCGCCGTAGCGCCGTCGCCCTCCTGCGCCGGCGCCCAGATCACCACCTTCGCCTGACGGCCCCGCACGTCCATCGCCTCCATCTCCTCGAGGTCAGGGTGCTCGTTCAGCATCATCGCCCGCGTCGAGTCGGACAGCATGATCATGTGGGGCGTCCCCTTGGTCATCCCCTCGATCCGTGACGCCGTGTTCGTGGTGTCGCCGATCACCGTGTACTCGAGCCGCTTCTGCGACCCCACGTTGCCGGCCATCACTGCGCCGCTGTTCAGCCCCACGCCGATGCGGAAGCCCTCTCCCCGGCGCTCCGAGCGCAGCCACTCGTTGAACTCGTCCAAAGCCGGGCCGGCCATTTCGCACGCCGCCGCATAGGCGCGGTCGGCGTGGTCGTCCATCGGTATGGGCGCCCCGAACACGGCCATGATCCCGTCGCCCATGAACGCCACGAGCGTCCCGCCGTGGCGCAGGATCACGTCGGTCATCGAGGTCAGGTAGCGATTCAGGACCTCGATGACCTCGTCCGGCTCGCGCGTCTCCGAGAACGTCGTGAAGCCGCGGATGTCGCTGAACAGGACGGTGACCACCTGCAGCTCGCCGCCCAGACGCAGGTCCTCGTCCACGTTCTTCAGCACCTCGTCGACGACGGGCTCCGGTACGAAGCGCGAGAAGATGTCGCGCACCCGCTCGCGCTCGAACGCGTCGAGCACCAGCGCGACCCCGAGCGCGCCGACCACGCCAAGCGCCAGGGACGCCTCCGGGTAGATGAAGTCCACGATCAGGCCGCTGTTGAAGACGAGTTGCACGAAGGCGACGTACAGCCCGGCCAGCGCCACCCCGATGAAGGCGGCGCGGAGCGGACCGAAGCGCATCGCGATGAGTGGGCCGACGGCCCCGAACAGCAGGATCAGCGCGACCGTCACCCACCCTGGCACCTCGCGGAGCGGGAAGTCGCGCAGCAGGGTCGAGATCGCGTTGGCGTGGACCTCCACGCCGTACATGAACTCGTCGCCGCTCACGGAGGTCGGGTGCACGTCCTGCAGCGACGGCGCCGTGGCCCCCACCAGGACGATCCGGTCCCTGAAGGTGCCGCGCGGGAAGTCGCCCCGCACGACCCGGTGGAACGGGATCGTGCGGACGTTCGTCCGCCCGTGGTAGTCGATCCAGGCCGGGTCGGGGAAGTCGTCCTCCGGCACCTGGCGGCCCCGGGCCCGCTCCACCGCCACCACGCCGAACGTCTCGAGCCGGTCGATGTCGTGCGACATCCGCCGCACCACGCGTCCCGAGTCGGTGGTGAGCCCGGCATGCGCCGCGCGCGCATCGAGCTCGCGCAGGACCTCCTCGCCGCCGAACACGTTGGTGCCGCCGCGCTCGTTCACCGCCGTCGTGGCGAGCACCACGTTGCCCGCCCGGGCCACCGCGTCGGCGAGCGCCTGGTCGTCGGCCCGGTTGGACGGCTCGGTGAACTGGACGTCGTAGGCGATCACCCGCGCGCCGTCGCGTCTCAGGCGCTCGATCGCCTCCGCGTGGAGCGTGCGTGGGAAGGGCCACTGCTCGCCCAGCTCGGTGATGCTCTGCTCGCCGATCCCCACGATCGCGATGTCCTCCGGCGGCTCGAGGTCGCCGCGGACCGCGAAGCGCGCGTCGACCGTGTCGAGCTCGGAGTCCTCGAGGACGTCGGTGGCGTGGGCGGCGAGCACGAAGCCGGTGAGCACCATCGCCGTGCCCGCGAACATGAGCAGCCGGAGCCGCCGGGGCGAGCGGCCGTGTGTCGCGTGCGAGTCCGCCACGCGTCAAGTGTCGTGCATGATGGGGCGTGCGCGCCAACGCAGGGACCTTCTCCCGACCGCGGGCGCTTGCGGCGACCCGGCACCCGGAATAGGCTCGTCCGAACGTGGACTCGCCCGCGCCACCCGGGGCGCACGCCACGCTGGCCGGGATCTCCTGGGTCCTGAACGCCTACAACACGCTCGAGCCGGCCTAGCCGATCCGGTCGAGCCGCGCCACGATCTCGCCCGCGTGGCGCACGAAGGCCCCGGCGTCGAACACCGCGTCGAGGTCCAGGTCGGGCGCGGCCGCCGCGAGCAATTCGCGGAAGTGCGTGCCCGTGTCCCAGGCTCGCTGTGCGTTCTCCTGCACGATCCGGTAGGCCTCGTCACGGGTCCTCCCCGCCTCCACCAGGGCGAGCAGTGCGCGCTGGGAGTAGAGCGCGCCGTGGGTGGCCTCGAGATTCGCGAGCATCCGGTCCTCGTGCACGACCATGCCCTCCACCACGCGGACCGCCAGGTGCTGGGCGTAGTCGAGCAGGATCGTCGCGTCGGGCAGCGCGACGCGCTCGGCCGAGGAGTGCGAGATGTCGCGCTCGTGCCACAGCGCCACGTTCTCGAGCCCTGTCTGCGCGTAGCCGCGCAGCAGCCGCGCGATCCCGGTGATCCGCTCGGACACGATCGGGTTGCGCTTGTGCGGCATGGCCGACGAGCCCTTCTGGGCGCCCGCGCGGAACGGCTCCTCCACCTCCCGCACCTCGGTGCGCTGTAGGTGGCGGATCTCGGTGGCGAAGCGCTCGAGCCCTGCTCCCGCGAGCGCGATCGCCTCGAGCAGCTCTGCGTGCCGGTCGCGTGGCACGACCTGGGTCGAGACGTCCTCGCGGCGGAGCCCCAGCCGGGACAGCACCGCCGCCTCCACCTCGGGGCCGTTCGCCGCGTACGTGCCAACCGCGCCGGACAGCGCCCCCACCGACACGCCCTCCACAGCCCGCTCGAGCCGACGCAGGTTGCGGTGCGCCTCGAAGGCGAAGCCGGCCAGCTTGACCCCGAACGTCGTCGGCTCCGCCTGGATCCCGTGCGTGCGGCCCACGGAGATCGTGCCGGCGTGCTCGCGCGCCCGCCTGATGAGGGCGTTCCGGAAATCGGCCGCGCCGCCGCACAGGATCAGCCCGGCCTGGGAGAGCTGTAGCGCTAGCGCGGTGTCGAGCACGTCCGATGACGTGAGGCCGTGGTGCACCCAGCGGCCTGCCTCGCCCACCGACTCCGCCACCACGTCGACGAAGGCGGCCACGTCGTGATCGGTGATCTTCTCGCGCTCCTTGACGGCCTCGACCGTGAACGACGCCCGGTCGCGGATCACGTCGGCGTCGGCCGGCGGCACGACGCCCTGCTCGGCGAGCGCATCGACCACCGCCAGCTCGACCCGGAGCCATGCGTCGAGCTTGCGCCGCTCGGTCCACACCGCCCCCATCTCGGGCCGGGTGTACCGGTCGATCACGCGCTGAGGATGCGCGCCGCCAAGACGGCCGCGTTCTTCGCGTTGTCCACGCCCACCGACGCCACCGGCACCCCGGGCGGCATCTGGGTCACGGCGAGCAGCGCATCGAGCCCGCCGGCCACCGAGGTCCTCGAGCTGAGCGGCACCCCGATCACAGGCAGCTCGGTGTGCGCCGCCACCACGCCCGGCAGCGCCGCGGAGAGGCCCGCCCCGGCGATGATCACGCGGATCCCGCGCAGACGCGCGTTCCTCGCGTAGTCGGCCACCGTCTCGGGATCGCGATGCGCGCTCATCACCCGCATCTCGTGCCGGATCCCGAGCTGCTCCAGCTCCTGCGCCGCCTTCTCCATCACCGGCATGTCGCTCTTCGAGCCCATGACGATCCCCACGGTCGGCGCCTCGTCCACGTCGAGGTCGTCGAACTCGTGCTCCACCTGGGTCTCGGGGACCGGGAACTCGCCGGTCTCGGGAATCCTCAAGCCTCCACCCTCTCCACGGCGCGGGCGGCGATGTCCCCGCGCATCTGCCTGCCGTCGAACTCGATCCGCGCCGCCGCCTCGTAGGCCCGGTCGCGCGCCTCCCCCGGCGTGCCGCCCAGCGCGGTCACGCCCAGCACGCGCCCGCCGGCGGTCACGATCCGCCCGTCCTCGGCCGCGGTGCCCGCGTGGAACACCTCGGCCCCCTCGACCTCCTCGAGCCCCGAGATCGGGTCGCCCTTCGAGGAGGACTCGGGATAACCCCGCGAGGCGAGCACCACGGTGACGGCCCAGTCGGGCGACCAGTCCGGCTCGGCCCCGGCGAGGCCGCCCGGCGTGACGGCCGCCTCGAGGAGCTCGAGCAGGTCCGAGCGCAGCCGCGGCAGCACCGCCTGCGTCTCCGGGTCCCCGAAGCGGCAGTTGTACTCGAGCACCTTGGGACCGGCCGCGGTCATCATCAGGCCGGCGTAGAGCACGCCGTGGAAGTGCGTGCCGCGGCGACGCAGCTCGTCGACGACCGGCTGGTGGGCGATCGCAGCGATCTCCTCCGCACGCTCGGGGTCCACGCCCGGGACCGGCGAGTAGCTGCCCATGCCGCCGGTGTTGGGGCCCTCGTCGCCGTCGAAGATGCGCTTGTAGTCCTGGGCGGGGGCCAGCGGGACGGCGCGCTCGCCGTCGCACAGGGCCAGGAGCGAGAGCTCCTCCCCCTCGAGGAACTCCTCGAGCACGACCTCGGTGTCGCCGAAGCGGCGCTCGGCGAAGAACACGTCAAGCGCGGCGCGTGCCTCGCGCTCGTCGGGGGCGATGATCACTCCCTTGCCGGCGGCGAGCACGTCGGCCTTCAGCACGGCCGGGTAGGAGGCGCAGGCCATGTGGGCGACGGCCTCGTCGCGGTCGCGGAACAGCACGTGCGAGGCGGTCGGCACGCCGCAGCTCTTCATCAGCTCCTTGGCGTAGGCCTTCGAGCCCTCGATCCGAGCGGCCGCCTTCGAGGGGCCGAACGCCGCGATGCCGGCCTCGGCCAGCTCGTCGACGAGGCCGGCCACGAGCGGCGCCTCCGGACCCACCACGACGAGATCGACCCCTCGCTCGCGCGCGGCCGCCACGACGTCGCCGTCGGGCAGGCACTCCACCCCGTCCCGCTCGATGCCCACGTTGCCGGGCGCCGCCAGCACCTCCGGGGACTGCGGGCTACGGAGCAGGGCGCGCACGAGCGCGTGTTCGCGCCCTCCGCCCCCGACTACAAGGACGCGCTTGGCCACGTGCTAGAGCGCCGCGATGAAGTCGTCGACGGGTATCGCCGAGAGGGTCTCGAGGTGCATCGTGCCGCGCGAGCCGAGCTCCATCGACACCCGCGCCACGGACTTCTCGTCCGGGGCCTCGATGATGTTCACGAAGTCGAAGCGGCCGAGTACGGCCCACTGCGCCTTCACGGTCACCCCGAGCTGCTCGATCTCCTTGTTGACCTCGCGGATCCGCGACGGGTTGCTCTTCAGCGTCTGCACGCCCTCGGGCGTCAGGGTGCTCAGCATCACGTACGTGGGCACGGTTCTTCCTTTCGCGGTGACTCCTCGCCCGGAATCTAGCCTGCTGGCGGGACGCATGCGCGCAGGTAGGATCAAGCCGCATGAGGCTCATCCGCGCCGCCGTGGCGATCGCATCCATCACACTCGCCGCACCCGCGACAGCGTCCGCGGCGACGCTCACCGTCGACCCCGTCCGCGCCTGCTACCTGGAGCAGCAGCAGGTCTTCCTGTTCGCCGACGGCTACACGCCGAACGGCAAGGTGGACTTCACCCGCGACGGGAACCTCGTCGAGACCCTCGACGCGAACCCCGCCGGGCAGATCCAGGGGACGCTCAGGCTGCCCGGCCTCATCATGGGCCAGAGGCCGCTCACCTACGTGGCCACCGACCAGGCCGATCCCACCCGCACCGCGCAGGTGAGCCTGCTCACCACCGCGGTCGACGTGCGGGTCTCGCCGAGGAACGGCCCGCCCAACCGCCGGCTCAGGATCAGGGCCCGGGGCTTCAGGGGCGGCACCATGGTGTGGGCGCACGTGAGGCGCGTGAAGCGCCGCGGCGGCGGGCCGGTCCGCACGCGCACGGTCCGGGTCGGCCGCGTGCGGGGGCCCTGCTGGACCGCGAACGTGCGGAAGCGGCTGTTCCGGCGTGGCACGGCGGCCGGCCGCTACCGCGTCCAGTTCGACACCTTCCGGCGCTACAAGCCGAACCGGCGGATCGAGTACGACGAGCTGTTCGTGAGGATCACCCGGGCCAGCGCACGTTGAGCGCGAACGGCCCGGTGCCGGCACGCCGGCGCACGGTGATCTTCACGTTGTCCACCGGCCGGCGGCGACACCACTCGATGCCGAACACCCCGCCGGCGCGCATCTTCTTGCCCGCCGCGTAGCCGGCCGTCTCGGCCTCGACCGTGTAGCGCGCGCCGGCGGGACCCTTCAGCCGCATGATGATGCTGCCGTCGAGCTTGAGGCGGATCCTAAAGGCGCGCTTCGCCCTGTTCGGCCCGAGCCGGCCGCGGAAGGTCCGCAACCGGGGCTCGGACCAGGGCTCGAGCACGTCCTTGCGGATGGCGGCGAACTCGAGGGGGCCGGGACGCATCAACTCGTTGTAGTACCAGGGCACGTCGGGGTAGTGGACGTGGGCGTAGCCGTCGGCGAAGCCCTCGCCGGGGTCGTCGCGGTAGTGGGCGCCCTGGTTGCCGGGGAACAGGATTCCCTTCTCCACGTAGGTGCACACCCGCACCGCGCTGGCCCAGTGCTTGGGGCCCCAGTCGAGCGCGTCCCACGGGTTGTTCAGCCGCCGGCTGGCGATGTGGTGGCCGTACTCGTGGGTGAGCGGGTACTCGACCGGGATGCCCTGCACGGCCTCGCCCGGCACGTACATGCGGCTCTCCGCGATCGAGTAGCAGGCGACCACGCGGGCGCCGCCGCCGCAGAGGCCCCGGATCTCGCTCGGGGATCCGACATAGACGCTCAGGCTGTCCAGCTCGGCCCCGTGCAGGCGCGAGCCGAGGAAGTCGACGACGCCCTGGTCGGCAACGGGGTCCGTGCGGTAGGAGGGCGAGCTCTCGACCTCGACGGTATAGCCCTCGGGGGTGGAATAGGCGCGGGACCTTGCGCGCGCGGCGGCGATCCGGGCGGGGCGCGGGGCCGTTCCCTCGAAGACCGCGTCCTCCACGTGGCCGAGGGCCGCCACGTCGACCGGTCGCGTGGGGTCCGGCATCTGGCGCTCGCCGGCCGCCGCGGAGAGCGGCGCGGCGAGGAAGACGGCGACGGCTCCGGCCGCCGTGGCAAGGGCGGTGGAGCAGAAGCGAGCCACGACTGAATCAACGTAAGCCGGACTTGCGAGCTTGTGGCCGGACCTGGACCGACATTCCGGTGCGTCCGCCCGTCCGAGCTGCGGCTATCCCCCGTACGGGTTACGACACTCCAGGGCTCAGTGGTGCCCGGTGAGCGCCGCCTCGGGCGCCTGGACCTCGCCGGCGGGGACCGGCTGGTCGAGCCGGCGAGACAGGACGGCCCCCAGGAGGGCCGAGCTGGCCCCGAGTGCGAGGGCGCCGCGGCGCGCGTCCGGGGGAATCGAGCCGCCGGCGAGGAGGGTCGCGCAGACGTCCCCGGCGTCCGAGAGAACGCCGCCCTCGATCCAGCCCCGAACGGGGCGCCGCGGTCCAGCGCGATCACGACGCCGAGGCCGAGCGCGAGGTCGCGCACGCCGAACGCGCGGGCGAGGAGCTTGACCGGACGACGGGCCGCGTCGCCGCCGATCCAGAGCCGCCCGGCGAGGCCGGGCGCGAGGACGAAGGCGGCGCCGACGAGCATGCGCCCGCGGGCGTGTGCGAGGGCGAGGTCGCGCGGCTCCATCGGCCGCATCCTAAGCGGTGCGTGGACGCGGCCGAGCCGGTCGGGCGCCGCCGGCCGCGGCCGCTTCGGGCGTCGCCCGCCCACGAGACCGCGGCCGCTTCCGGCGCCGCCACGCCCGCCTTCGCGAACGTCAGCTCACCGTCGGCGGCGTCCACCAGCACGCGGTCGCCCGGAGCGAACTCGCCCTCCAGCAGCCGCAGCGCCAGCTTGTCCACCAGTCGCTTCTGGATCACCCGCTTCAGCGGGCGGGCGCCGTAGGTTGGGTCGTAGCCCAGGTTGCCGAGCAGAGTCAGGGCGTCGTCCGTCAGCTCGACCTCCACGCCGCGCTCGCGTACGCGCTCGATCAGCTTCGCCACCTGCAGGTCCACGATCTGCGCGATCTCCTCGCGCGTCAGCTGGTGGAACTCCACGATCTCGTCGAGGCGGTTCACGAACTCGGGCTTGAAGGTCGCCTGCACGCCCTCGATGCCGCCGGGCACGTTCGAGGTCATGATCACCACGGTGTTCTTGAAATCGACCGTGCGGCCCTGGCCGTCGGTCAGGCGCCCGTCGTCCATCAGCTGCAGCAGCACGTTGAACACGTCGGTGTGCGCCTTCTCGATCTCGTCGAGCAGCACCACCGAGTAGGGCCGCCGCCGGACGGCCTCCGTCAGCTGGCCGCCCTCCTCGTAGCCGATGTAGCCGGGCGGGGCGCCCATCAGCCGCGACACCGAGTGCTTCTCCATGTACTCCGACATGTCGATCCGGACCATTGCCTGCTCCGAGTCGAACATGAACTCGGCCAGCGCGCGGGCCAGCTCGGTCTTGCCCACGCCCGTCGGCCCGATGAACAGGAAGGCGCCGATCGGACGGTTCGGGTCCTGCAGCCCGGCGCGCGAGCGGCGCAGCGCGTTCGACACGGCCTCGACCGCCTGGTCCTGGCCGATCACGCGCTCGTGCAGCCGCTCCTCCATGTGGATCAGCTTCTCGACCTCACCCTCCATCAGCCTGGAGACGGGGATGCCGGTCCACTTGGCCACGACCTCGGCCACGTCCTCGTCGTCGACCTCCTCCTTCAGGAAGCCCGCATTGCCGTCGGTGCGCTGCTCCGCCTCCCCGAGCTCGCGCTCCAGCTCCGGGATCTCCCCGTAGCGCAGCTCGGCGGCGCGCTGCAGATCCGCCTCGCGCTCGGCGCGCTCGGCGTCGCGGTGCGCCTGCTCGAGCCGCTCCTTCAGCTCGCGCACGCGGGTGATGGCGTCCTTCTCGCGCTGCCACTCGGCCTTCATCGCGTTCGACTGCTCGCGTAGGTCGGCCAGCTCGCGCTCGATCGCCTCGCGGCGCGCCACGGACGCCTCGTCGGTCTCCTTCTCGAGCGCCTGACGCTCGATCTCGAGCTGCATGATGCGGCGCTCGACCTCGTCGATCTCGGTCGGCATCGAGTCGATCTCGATGCGCAGCCGCGAGGCCGCCTCGTCGATCAGGTCGATCGCCTTGTCGGGCAGGAAGCGGTCGGCGATGTAGCGCTGCGACAGCGTCGCCGCGGCGATGATCGCGGAGTCCTGGATGCGCACGCCGTGGTGCACCTCGTAGCGCTCCTTCAGCCCGCGAAGGATCGCGATCGTGTCCCCCACGCTCGGCTCCTCCACGTACACCGGCTGGAAGCGGCGCTCGAGCGCGGCGTCCTTCTCGATGTGCTTGCGGTACTCGTCGAGAGTGGTGGCGCCCACCGCGCGCAGCTCGCCGCGCGCGAGCATCGGCTTCAGCAGGTTGGCGGCGTCGACCGCGCCTTCGGCGGCGCCGGCGCCCACGATCGTGTGCAGCTCGTCCATGAAGAGGATCACCTGGCCCTCGGCGGCCGCGATCTCCTTCAGCACGGCCTTGAGCCGGTCCTCGAACTCGCCGCGGTACTTCGAGCCTGCGATCAGCGCGCCGATGTCGAGCGCGATCACGCGCCGGTCGCGCAGCGAGTCGGGGATGTCGCCCGAGACGATGCGCTGGGCGAGTCCCTCGACGATGGCGGTCTTGCCGACGCCGGGCTCGCCGATCAGAACGGGGTTGTTCTTCGTGCGCCGCGACAGCACCTGGATCACGCGCCGGACCTCGTCGTCTCGCCCGATCACCGGGTCGAGCTTCCCGTGCTCGGCGGCCTCGGTGAGGTCGCGCCCGTAGGTCTCGAGCGCCTGGTACTTCTCCTCCGGGTTCTGGTCGGTCACGCGGTGCGGGCCGCGCACGGCCTGCACCGCCTCGGCGAGCTGCTCGCGCGACGCGCCGACGTCGATGTGCGGGTCGGCCGCGAGGGCGAGCAGCAGGTGCTCGCTCGACACGTACTCGTCGCCCATGCCGCGTGCCTCGTCGTCAGCGCGCTTCAGCAGATCGATCAGAGGGGTGCCGAGCGCGGGCGTCGTGGCGGCGTCGCCGGTGACGGTCGGCAGCAGGTCGGCGGCCTCGTTCGCGCGGCGCCGGACCCGCTCCGGATCGGCGCCCGCACGGCGCAGGACCGGGACGACGATTCCGCCCTCCTGCTCGAGCAGGGCAAGGAGCAGGTGCGGCGGCGCAACCTCCGGATTGCGGCGCGCGCCCGCGAGCCGCTGAGCGGCGGCAAGCGCCTCCTGAGACTTGACTGTGAAGCGATCAGCCTGCATAGAAAATCTAAGTGTGACTATATCAAGGGGTCTGATCCCTTGAGTCGATGCCAAGCAGGGCGGCTTCGATCCTACGCAGGTCGTCCACGTCGCCCCGGATCCCGGCCAGCGCGTCGTTGTAGATGAAGGCCTCGGCCAGGCGGACGATGGCGTACGCGAGCGTCTCCGGGTCGCTCGGCGGGTCGTACGCGCCGGCCCGTGCCTCCGCCTCGATCATGGCCGCGATCGCCCCCACTGCGGCGGGCTGGACCCGGCCCGCGCTCGACGTGAGCGTGCGCAGCGCCGCCTCGCGCTCCTGCTCCACGTAGCGGCGCAGGCCGGTGGCCCGGACGAGGCCGCGGTTGATCCGGTCGAACGTCTCGAGCAGGGCCGGCGCTCCGCGGCCCCCCACCCGCGCGCGCACGTGCGCGAAGTAGCTCTCCGTCTCCCGGGCGATGACCTCGCCCAGCAGCTCCTGGCGCGATCCGAACCAGCGGTAGAGCGTGGCGCGGCCGACGCCGAGGTCGGCGGCGATGGCGCGCATGTCGACCCGCTCGCCGTCCACGTAGCGCCTCCGGGCGGCGTCGAGAACGTCGTCGCGCGTCGCCCCGGCGCGCATGTTTGGGGCCTGAGACATCCGGTGAAGAGTGTCTTAGCCGCGGGCGGGCTTCAAGGGCCACCCAGGCATGAGGAGAGGAGAGGAGTGGCGCTTCTCGAGATCGAGAAGCTCATCGTGCGCTTCGGTGGCGTGGTCGCGCTGGACGAACCGTCCTTCGCGGTCGAACCCGGCTCGATCTGTGGGCTGATCGGCCCCAACGGCGCCGGGAAGACCACCCTCTTCAACTGCGTCAGCCGCCTCTACATGCCCCAGTCGGGCAGCATCGCCTTCGACGGCGAGGACCTGCTGGCCCGCGCGCCGCACGAGATCTCTGCGCTCGGAATCGCACGGAGCTTCCAGAACCTCGGGCTGTTCGCGTCGATGAGCGTGCGCGAGAACGTGATGCTCGGCGCCTACAACCGCGAGCGGCCCGGCTTCCTCGGCAGCGCGGTCAGCCTGCGCGGCGTCACCGCCCGCGAGCGCCGCCTGCGCGCCGAGGCCGACGACGCGCTCGCCCGCATGCGCCTGACCGAGGTGGCCGACCACCCCGCCGCCGGGCTCCCGTTCGGAACGCTCAAGCGCGTCGAGCTCGCCCGCGCCGTCTTCCAGCGCCCGCGCCTTCTCCTCCTCGACGAGCCGGCCAGCGGGCTGAACCACTCCGAGGTCGGCGTGCTCGGCGACCTGATCCGGGAGCTCCGCGACGACCTCGACCTCACGGTCCTCCTCGTGGAGCACAACATGGGCATGGTCATGGGCCTGTGCGAGCAGGTCGTGGTGCTCGACGTGGGTCAGAAGATCGGCGAGGGCGAGCCGCGCGAGGTCCAGGAAAACAAGCGCGTGATCGAGGCCTACCTGGGGGCGCCCGCATGAGCCTGCTGGAGGTACGCAGGCTCCGCGCCGCGTACGGCCAGGTGCGCGTGCTCGAGGGGATCGACTTCTCGATCGACCAGGGCCGGCGCGTGGCGATGCTCGGCCCGAACGGCGCCGGGAAGACCACCGTGCTGCGCGCCCTCTCGGGCATGGTCAGGACCAGCGGCACGGTCGAGTTCGACGGGCGCAGCCTGCTCGGCAAGGCGACCGCCGAGATCGCCCGCCGTGGCGTCGCCCACGTCCCCGAGGGGCGCGGCACGTTCCCGGCGCTGACCGTGGACGAGAACCTGCGCCTCGGCGGCTACATCCGCAGCGACGGCGGGGCCGTGCGCGCCGACATCGACCGCTGCTACAAGTGGTTCCCGCGCCTCGACGAGCGGCGCCGCCAGCAGGCCGGCAACCTGAGCGGCGGCGAGCAGCAGATGCTCGCCGTGGCCCGCGCGCTGATGCTCCGGCCGCGGCTCCTGATGCTCGACGAGCCGTCGCTCGGCCTCGCCCCGATCGTCACCAAGGAGCTCTTCCGCGTGCTGGGCGAGATATGCGACGAGCAGGGCATGACGGTCCTGCTCGTCGAGCAGAACGCCAACCTGGCGCTCGACTTCGCCGACCACGCCTACGTCCTCGAGTCCGGCCGCGTGGCGCTCGAGGGCGAGGCCGATCAGATCAAAGGCGACGACGAGGTGCGTCGCTCCTACCTGGGCTACTGAGGAGGGGACGTGGAGCGCTTCATCCAGGTGCTGGTAGACGGAGTCGCGACCGGCTCGATCTACGCGGCGCTGGCGCTTGCGCTCGTCCTGATCTTCCGCTCCACCGGCATCGTGAACTTCGCCCAGGGCGAGATGGCGATGTTCAGCACGTTCGTGGCCTGGGGGCTCTACGAGGCGGGCGTGCCGATCGGGCTCGCCGCGCTCACCACCATCGGCCTTTCGATCGTCGCCGGCATGGTGATCGAGCGCGTGCTGATCCGGCACTTCGAGGGCGGCGAGGTGCTCACCCTCGTGATCGTCACGCTGGGCCTCTTCATCCTGCTGAACGGCCTCGCCGGCTGGATCTGGGGTTTCGGCAACCGCGGCTTCCCGAGCCTCTTCTCCGAAGACACGGTGGCGCTCGGCGGCGTGCAGCTGAGCGTCGAGTCGCTCGGGATTGTGGCCGTGCTGCTCGGCGTGGTGGGCCTCCTATTCCTACTCTTCCAGCGCACCAAGGTCGGCCTGGCGATGCGCGCCGCCGCCCTGAACCCGGCCTCCAGCGCCCTGGTCGGCGTGCGCGTCGGCCACATGCTGATGCTCGGCTGGGGCCTCGCCGCTGCGCTCGGCGCGCTGGCCGGCGTGCTCGTGGCCCCGCGCCTGTTCCTCGACGTGAACCTGATGGGCGCCGTCCTCATCTACGCGTTCGCGGCCGCCGCGCTGGGCGGCTTCGACAGCGCCATCGGCGCGGTCGTGGGCGGCTGGGTGATCGGCGTGAGCGAGAACCTGGCCGGCACCTACGTCGACTTCATCGGCGCCGACCTGAAGATCCTCGTGCCGCTGGGGATCATCTTCGTGGTGCTGCTCGTGCGGCCCTCGGGGCTGTTCGGCACACGAGAGGTGGCGAGGGCATGAGCTCACGGACGCGCGCGCTGCTCGTGGCCGGCCTCGCCCTGCTGGCGCTGGCGGTCCCGTTCATGTTCGGGCCCTACCGCGTCGGCCAGTTCACGCTCGTGCTCGTCTATGCGGTCGCCGTGCTCGGACTCAACCTGCTTGTGGGCTACAGCGGACAGATCTCGCTGGGGCACGGCGCCTTCTTCGCGCTCGGCGCCTACACCGCCGCGCTCCTGATCGAGAAGGCGAGCGTCCCCCACCTGCTGGCCGTGCCCGCCGCGGGCGCCCTGTGTTTCGTCGCGGGCTTCCTCTTCGGCGTGCCCGCGCTGCGGCTGCACGGCTTGTACCTGGCGCTCGTCACGCTCGGCCTGGCGATCGCGCTGCCGCAGCTGATCAAGCGCTTCGAGGGGCTGACCGAGGGAACCCAGGGCCTGACCGTCGAGCAGCCGACGGCGCCCGGCTGGCTCCCGCTCGAGGATGACCAGTTCCTGTACCTACTCTGCCTGGCGATCGCGGCGCTGATGTTCCTGCTCGCCTGGAACATGATGCGCGGCCAGCTCGGGCGGGCGGTGAAGGCGGTGCGCGACGGCCAGATCCCGGCGTCCACGCTGGGCGTCGACCTGGCCGCGACGAAGACCCGCGTGTTCGCAGTGAGCGCCGCCTACGCCGGGGTGGCGGGCGCGCTCTACGTGTTCGCGATCGGCTTCGTGGCGCCCGAGGCGTTCACGCTCACCGTGTCGTTCGCGTTCCTCGCGGCGATCGTCGTCGGCGGCCTCGCCACGATCTCCGGCGCGCTGTTCGGGGCGCTCTTCATCGAATTCGTCCCGGTGTATGCGAGCGATGTCAACGACGCGCTCACGGGCGTCATCTACGGCGGCGTCCTGATCGCGTTCATGTGGTTGCTGCCGGAAGGCGCGGCCGGCCTCTTCGGCCGCGTGCGGGG